>JAKGBX010000002.1:605000-867498 GCA_021555075.1 Rhodobacteraceae bacterium LMO-JJ12 | reverse complement strand
ACAACCAGGATCGCGCCGTCCATCTGCGCCGCACCGGTGATCATGTTCTTCACATAGTCAGCGTGGCCGGGGCAATCGACGTGCGCATAGTGGCGGTTCTCGGTCTCGTATTCCACGTGTGCGGTCGAGATCGTGATGCCGCGTGCCTTTTCTTCGGGCGCGCCGTCGATCTGGTCATAGGCTTTGAAATCGCCAAAATACTTGGTGATCGCCGCCGTCAGCGTTGTCTTGCCGTGGTCAACGTGACCAACAGTCCCGATGTTCACGTGCGGTTTGTTACGTTCAAACTTTGCCTTTGCCATGATGCTGGCTCCTTCTTGTCTGGTCGTTTGGTGGGCGGATCACCCACCCTTTGTTTCTGGAGAGGGTGGGCAATTTGCCCACCGCTTCTATGCGTATTTGGACTGGATCTCGTCGCTGATATTCTGCGGCACCGGCTCGTAGTGGTCGAACTGCATGGTGAAGTTCGCCCGGCCCGAAGACATCGAACGCAACGTGTTGATATAGCCGAACATGTTGGCCAACGGAACGAACACATCAATCGCGATGGCATTGCCGCGTTGTTCCTGACCCGTCACTTGACCACGACGCGATGTCAGGTCGCCAATGATGCCGCCGGTGTATTCTTCCGGCGTAATCACTTCGACTTTCATGATCGGTTCCAGCAGCTTGGCGCCGGCCTTTTTCATGCCTTCACGCATCCCCATACGGGCTGCGATTTCAAAGGCAAGAACCGAGGAGTCAACGTCGTGGTATTTGCCTTCGATCAGCGCCACTTTGAAGTCGATCACCGGGAAGCCAGCCAGCGGACCTGAATCCATGACCGATTTGATGCCTTTTTCAACACCCGGGATATATTCCTTGGGCACCGAGCCACCAACCACGCGGGATTCGAACGAATACCCTTCGCCCGGCTCTGTTGGCGTGATGATCATCTTGACCTCGGCGAACTGACCCGAACCACCCGACTGTTTCTTGTGGGTGTAAACGATTTCAGCTTCACGGCTGACCGTCTCACGATACGCCACCTGCGGCGCGCCGATGTTGGCTTCAACCTTGAATTCGCGCTTGAGACGATCCACCAGAATGTCGAGGTGAAGTTCGCCCATGCCCTTCATGATCGTCTGACCGCTTTCTATATCGGTTTCGACGCGGAACGACGGATCTTCGGCAGCCAAACGGGCCAGACCCTGGCTCATCTTCTCTTGGTCAGCCTTGGTTTTCGGCTCAACCGCGATCTCGATGACCGGATCGGGGAAGGTCATGGTTTCCAGAACCACCGGGTCGTTGACGGCGCAGAGCGTGTCACCCGTTGTGGTGTCTTTCAGACCGGCCAACGCAATGATGTCACCCGCAAACGCTTCGGTGATTTCCTCGCGGTTGATCGAGTGCATCATCATCATCCGGCCAACGCGCTCTTTCTTGCCCTTGGTCGAATTCAAGAGCGTATCGCCCTTGTTCAGAACACCGGAATAGATGCGCGTGAAGGTCAGCGAACCGACAAATGGGTCGTTCATGATTTTGAATGCCAACGCCGAGAACGCCATATTATCATCCGCGCGACGCGGGATATTACGGGTTTCCGTCTCATCACCGGGTTTGAAGCCCATGTAATCGACAACGTCCATCGGGCTGGGCAGATAGTCGACCACAGCATTCAGGAGCGGCTGAACACCTTTGTTCTTAAAGGCAGAGCCGCCCAGGACCGGCACGAAATGCAGCGCCAGAGTGCCCTTGCGCAGCAGTTTGCGCAGAGTGGCGATATCGGGCTCTTCGCCTTCAAGATAGGCTTCCATCGCATCGTCGTCTTCTTCGACGGCCGCTTCGATCATCTTGCCGCGCCACTCATCGGCCATGTCTTTCAGCTCATCACGGATCGGCGCTTTGACCCAGCTTGCGCCCAGATCATCACCCTGCCAAAGCCACTCTTCCATGGTCACCAGATCAACCAGGCCTTCCAGCTCGGTCTCGGCACCGATCGGAATACCAACCGGAACCGCGCGGGCGCCGGTGCGGTCTTCGATCATGCGCACGCAGTTAAAGAAATCCGCACCGATCTTGTCCATCTTGTTGACGAACACAAGACGCGGAACCTTGTAACGATCAGCCTGACGCCACACGGTTTCGGTCTGCGGCTCAACACCGGCGTTGGCGTCAAGAACAGCAACAGCACCATCAAGAACCGCCAGCGAACGCTCAACCTCAATCGTGAAGTCAACGTGGCCGGGCGTATCGATGATGTTCATCCGGTGCTTTTCGGAATCCGGCGTCACGCCGTCTTCTGTACGTTCCCAGAAGGTGGTGGTCGCAGCCGACGTGATGGTGATACCACGCTCCTGCTCCTGCTCCATCCAATCCATGGTGGAGGCGCCTTCATGGGTTTCGCCCATGACGTGGTTTTTACCGGTATAAAACAGGATCCGTTCGCTACAGGTTGTTTTACCTGCATCGATATGGGCCATGATGCCGAAGTTACGGTAGCGTTCGAGCGGATAGTCGCGTGCCATGGGTCAGATGCCTCTAAAGTATTACCAGCGGTAATGGCTGAACGCTTTGTTCGCGTCGGCCATCTTGTGAGTGTCTTCGCGCTTTTTCACCGCGGAGCCACGCGATTGAACAGCATCCATAAGTTCGCCGGCAAGGCGTTCCTGCATGGTGTGTTCGTTGCGTGCCCGGCTGGCGTTGATCAGCCAGCGGATCGCCAGCGCCTGACGACGCTCGGGGCGCACTTCAACGGGCACCTGATAGGTGGCACCACCAACACGGCGCGAGCGAACCTCGACGCTGGGCTGGATGTTTTCAAGCGCTTCGTGGAAAACTTCCAGCGGGGCGCGTTTGATCTTGTCTTCGACACGATCCAGCGCGCCATAGACGATCTTCTCGGCGGCCGATTTCTTGCCGTCGAGCATAAGGTTGTTCATGAATTTGGTCAGAACCCGATCGCCGTATTTGGCGTCGGGAAGCACTTCGCGTTTTTCTGCGGCGTGGCGACGGGACATCTCGTATTCCTCTTGTTCCTCTGCGGGCGAGGCCCCGAACCATGTCCGGGACGCCCGAAAAACTTACTTCGGACGCTTGGCGCCGTATTTCGAACGACGTTGTTTACGATCCTTGACGCCTTGCGTATCGAGAACGCCGCGCAGGATGTGGTAACGAACGCCGGGAAGGTCTTTTACGCGACCGCCACGGATCAGGACAACAGAGTGCTCCTGAAGGTTGTGGCTTTCACCGCCGATATAGGAAATCACCTCAAAACCATTGGTCAGGCGCACTTTTGCAACCTTCCGCATGGCCGAGTTCGGCTTCTTCGGCGTTGTGGTATAGACGCGTGTGCAAACACCACGTTTTTGCGGGTTGCCCTCAAGATGGAGGGACTTTGAGCGTTTAACTTTGGGCTGACGCGGCTTGCGGATCAGCTGCTGGATCGTTGGCATTGGGCTTCTTTCCCCGTTTCTCAACACATGTGTTTGCATGGGTGTCCCCATGCTCGTTTCCAAAATCTCGCGCGCATCGTGCGTCCACAACACGCAAAAACCGCTATCGTTCCCATTCCGAGGTGAACGACGCGGTGGGTTTCCAGAGGATCGGAGCAGCATTAGCCCGGATCGTGTCCACTACAGGTCTGCTATCGGCGATGGGGTTTCCCCCTTACCGGATGGGGCGCGTATAGGGGGAGTCGCAGACCTTGTCAACACAGGCAGGCGCAGCGATTTCGTCTTGGCGCAACAAGGGTCCAGACGATGACAAAACGCCAGGCGTGACGCCGCTCAGACGGCGCGGCGCAACAGTAATCTCCGCTTGGCCCGAGCGTCCCGGTAGAGCGTATAGATCCCCATGCTCACCACGATCCCGGCCCCGACAAGCGTCAGCATGCCCGGCCAGTCGCCGAACACGAAATAGCCCAACAGCAACGCCCAGATCAAACCGGTATAGCGGAATGGTGCCACAAAGCTGATCTCGCCCACCCGCATCACCATAATCGAACAAACATACCCGCCGATGATCATCACAGATGCGGCCAGGACATAAAACATCTGGTGCGTTTCCAATGCCACCCATTCGTCGCTCAGGCTGGAGACCCCGAAAAACACCATCACCCCCGCCGAGGATAGCAGCGTGACCAACATCGACGGAGTCTCAGGCGACAGGCGCCGCGTTGCCAGATCGCGGACGGTGACAAACCCCACGGCAACAAGCCCATAGACCGAAAAGATCGTGAAATCCGACGCCCCCGGCCGCACGATCAGCATGACTCCGGCGAATCCCACAAGGATCGCCCCCAACCGGCGCCAGCCCACCGGCTCGCGCAAGAACACGGCTGCGGCTAGGGTGATGGTCAGCGGCAACGATTGTAAAATCGCCGTGACATTGGCGAGGGGCATGTTGAACAGCGCGGTGAGAAAAAAATACGCCGATGCCGCCTCGGCCAGCACACGCAGGGCCACCAGCCACGCGTCACGACGCGGGATTCGCCAACGCATTGGCCCCATGAGACGGATCATCACATAGATCAACACAGTGGTCAGAACCCCGCGCAGAAACAACACCTGGTTCAGCGGTACCTGCCCGGCCAGAAGCTTGATGAACGTATCGTTGAGCGTGAACGAAAACATCGACGCCATCATCAAAAGCGCGCCTTTGAAATTGTCACGCCTGTCCATGGGTCCGGCCTTCCGAAATTACACGTCGCTAAAAGAACACCGGATATAGCGGAAAGGGAAGCCATCACGTTGCAGGGCAGTTGGCGCGGATTGCAAGTCTCTTGGCACAAACCGCAATTGCGCTCTGCGCCCTGCATGCTTACCTCAGACACATCGCAGGGATTTGACCCGAAAGGAGAGCCGGATGTTTGAAATCGACACCACGTCCCCGGTGCTTGTCACTGGCGCCAGCGGCTACGTCGCGGGCTGGATCGTCAAGCATCTGCTTGATGCCGGAGTGACCGTGCACGGCGCGGTGCGTGACCCCGAAAGCCCCAAGGTAGCACCCTTGAAAGCCATGGCCCAAGCTGCCCCCGGCACGCTGCACCTCTTTGCTGCCGATCTGCTCGAAGATGGCTCTTACGCTGCGGCGATGGCAGGGTGCAGCACCGTGTTTCACACCGCGTCGCCGTTCAAAACCAATGTGAAGGATCCGCAGAAAGAGCTGATCGACCCTGCCCTTCTCGGCACAGGCAACGTCTTGAACGAGGCAACCCGCACCCCCTCTGTAAAGCGAGTGGTACTGACCAGCTCCTGCGCGGCGATCTATACAGATGCACGTGACACGGTGCAGACGCCGAACGGACGGATCGACGAAACCGTCTGGAACCAGACCGCCTCGCTTGATTACCAGCCCTACAGCTATTCCAAGACAGTGGCCGAGCGCGAGGCATGGAAGGTAGCCGAGGCACAATCACAATGGGATCTGGTGGTGATAAACCCGTCGCTGGTGATGGGGCCGGCGGCACATGGCCTGCCCAGTTCGGAAAGCTTCAACATCATGCGGCAGGTCGGCAACGGCACGTTCAGGATGGGCGCACCGCGGCTTGGGTTCGGTATGGTCGACGTGCGCGATCTCGCGCATGCGCATCTCGCGGCGGCCTATCTGCCCGCGGCTTCGGGGCGCAACATCGTCTCGGCGCATGAAACCCACCTGCTCGAACTGACGCTCTGCCTGCAAGAACGCTTTGGCAAGGATTACCCCCTGCCCCGCCGCGCCCTGCCGAAATGGCTGTTGTGGCTCGTCGGGCCGAGCCAGGGGCTCTCGCGCAAGTTCGTGTCACGAAATGTGAACGTGCCTTGGCGCGCCGACAATTCCAAGGCCGTGCGCGCGTTGGGCCTCACCTATCGCCCGATGCAACAGACCATGGAAGACATGTTTGCCCAGATGGCCGAAGCCGGGGCATTTGCCAGAGGCTGAGAGCGGATTGGCGGTACAAGGCTGGCGTTGGCAGAAGGGCGATATTGATGCTATTCGTGCAACGGGAGCAGTTGTGACCCAAGCTTTGGGTGGCCAAAAGCAGTGACATTCTTGAAGTCTGCGTTGTTCGGTATAGTTGCTTACGGTTTCACTTCCGTTCTGTTGTTCGGAGGGCCGCTGCACGCAATAGCTCTGTTGATGTTTTGGCAAGAGCGGTTGGGATTGGCTTACTGGCCCGCGCTTATTCCCGTTGCCATACTGCTCGCGATTTTCGCAACCATGTTTGCACTGCGGCAGGGATTGCCGCGCGTCCTCCTTCCCGCCGTTTTCATATCAATTTCAATGGGCCTGGCCGCACTTCTGATCGGTGGTTACGCCGAAATTCAACGGGGTCGCATTGTCAAGAGGTTTGGACCGGACGTGGAAATTCAATCGTCCATTTTCGCCTCTTTCCGCAATGCACCGCGTGAATTTCAGTTTTTCCTGCATGGTGCAGCGCTAAAGAACTGTAAGCCCTTTGCGTGGAGTTATCGGCAAATTACGTTTTACGAACTGCCGCCCAATGTGGCCGTAAACGTGCTGCCAGCAACCTGGATCAAGGACTGTAAGATTCAACGGACCCGCTGAGTTTTCCCGGATCAAGAGCAATTCCCGTTTTGACAGGTTCGGACTCGAAGCTGACATTCCAACAAACCCCAGAACGAAAAACCCCCGCCAGTTTCCCGGCGGGGGTTCTTTGATTTTACTGAGCCGATAGTGCTTATTCTTCGCGGCTCTCGGGTGTTTCGACAAACCGGTCAAAGGCATCGCCACCAACAACATCATCGGCTACGGGCGCAGCAAGAGCGGCGGCCGCTTCGGCCTCCTCGCGGCGCGCTTCGATCACGACGTTGTCACGCTGCTGCGCGATGTGGCGCATGTCCATGGTCGCGCCCCCGGTGCCCGCCGGAATGAGACGGCCCACGATGACGTTTTCCTTGAGCCCGACAAGCTTGTCGCGCTTGCCCTGCACCGAGGCTTCGGTGAGCACACGCGTGGTCTCCTGGAACGACGCCGCCGAGATGAACGACCGTGTCTGCAAGCTCGCCTTGGTGATCCCCAGAAGGATCGGCTCGCCGGTGGCTGGCCGTCCGCCTTTGGATTCGGCCTTTTCGTTGGCCAGGTCGAATTCCTGCTTGTCGACATGTTCACCCTTCAACAGCGTGGTTTCACCACTGTCGAGGATCTCCCATTTCTGCAACATCTGGCGCACGATCACTTCGATATGCTTATCGTTGATCTTCACGCCTTGCAGACGATACACATCCTGCACCTCGTCGATCATGTAATCCGCCAGCGCTTCGACACCCATAATCGACAGGATGTCATGCGGCGCCGGGTTGCCGTCCATGATATAGTCGCCCTTCTGGACGAAATCGCCTTCCATGACAGGAATGTGCTTGCCCTTGGGCACCATGTATTCGACCGCCTCCAGGCTTTCATCCGAAGGCTCGATCGAAATGCGGCGCTTGTTCTTGTAGTCGCGTCCATAACGAACATAGCCATCGATCTCCGCGATGATCGCGTGATCTTTCGGACGGCGCGCCTCGAACAATTCGGCCACACGCGGCAGACCACCGGTGATGTCCTTGGTCTTGGCACCCTCACGCGGAATCCGCGCAACAATGTCGCCCGCCTTGATATCCTGCCCGTCTTCGATCGAGAGAATCGCGTCCACCGACATCGGATAGGTCAGCGGATTGCCCGCCTCGTTGCGCACCGGTTCACCATCTGCATCCTGAAGGATGATCTCAGGCTTGAGCTCGTTACCCTTGGGTGCAGTGCGCCAGTCGATCACGATCTTCTGGGTCATGCCGGTCGCATCATCGGTTTCGTCGCGCACGGCGAGACCAGAGACAAGATCGACATACTTCGCGGTACCGGCCTTTTCGGCAATGATCGGCAGGGTATAGGGGTCCCATTCGAACAACTTGTCACCGCGCGAAACCTTGTCGCCATCTTTGACGTGCAGCTTCGTGCCATAGCCGATCTTGTGGCTGGCCCGCTCTGCGCCCTCGTCGTCGATAATGGCAAGCTTCATGTTGCGCCCCACAACCAGCAATTCGCCGGCCGAGTTTTCCAGAAGCTGTGCGTTTTCGAACGCCACTGTGCCTGACTGGCTCGATTCAAGGAACGACTGCTGACCACCCTGGGCCACGCCGCCGATGTGGAACGTCCGCATCGTCAGCTGTGTGCCCGGCTCACCGATCGACTGTGCGGCAATGATGCCCACAGCTTCGCCGATATTGACCTTGGTGCCGCGCGCCAGATCGCGACCATAGCATGTCGCACAGACGCCGTCTTCGGCTTCACAGGTCAACGGGCTGCGAATACGGGTCGAAAGAACACCCGCCTCGTCGATCGCATCCGCCATCCGTTCATCAATCAACGAACCTTTCGGCGCCAGCAACTCGTCGGTGCCCGGCTTGAAGATATCATCAGCCGTCACACGGCCAAGGATACGTTCGGCCAGCGACGCGACCACTTCACCATCGTTCACAGCCGCCTGAGCGGTGATCGCAAGCTCGGTGCCGCAATCGTTCTGACGCACGATGCAGTCCTGCGCCACGTCAACAAGACGACGGGTCAGATAGCCCGAGTTGGCTGTTTTCAGAGCCGTGTCAGACAGACCTTTACGCGCGCCGTGGGTCGAGTTGAAGTATTCAAGAACGGTCAGACCTTCCTTGAAGTTCGAGATGATCGGCGTTTCGATGATGTCACCGTTCGGCTTGGCCATCAGGCCACGCATACCGCCCAGTTGTTTCATCTGGGTGACAGAACCACGCGCGCCCGAGTGCGCCATCATGTAGACCGAGTTCGGCTCGCTGACAGCACCATTCTCGTCGCGCTTGTCGGCCGAAATAGTGCCCATCATCGCTTCGGTGACTTTGTCGTTACACTTCGACCAGGCATCGACAACCTTGTTGTATTTTTCACCCTGAGTGATCAGGCCGTCCATATACTGTTGTTCGAAATCCTTCACCTGATCGCGGGTTTCATCGACAAGGCCCCATTTGTTGTCAGGGACGACCATGTCATCCTTGCCAAACGAAATGCCCGCCTTGAACGCTTCGCGGAAACCCATAGTCATGATCTGATCACAGAAGATGACCGATTCCTTCTGACCGCAATAGCGATAGACCGTATCAATGATCTGCTGCACTTCCTTCTTGCGCAGCAAACGGTTGACCAGATCAAACGGTGCCTTGGCATTCATCGGCAAGAGCGCGCCCAGCCGCATGCGGCCCGGCGTGGTTTCATAGCGTTTGAAGACCGTTTCGCCGGTGTCCGGGTCGACTTGCTCCATACGCCCGATAACCTTGGCGTGAAGATGCACGGCCCCGGAATCCAGCGCATATTGCACCTCGTCATTTGACGAGAATACCATGCCCTCACCAACCATACCTTCGCGCTCGATCGTGGTGTAATACAGCCCCAAGATCATATCCTGCGACGGAACGATGATCGGTGCGCCGTTGGCGGGCGACAGAACGTTGTTTGTCGACATCATCAACACGCGCGCTTCAAGCTGGGCTTCCAGCGAAAGCGGAACGTGAACAGCCATCTGGTCGCCGTCAAAGTCAGCGTTAAAGGCCGAACAAACCAACGGGTGAAGCTGAATAGCCTTACCTTCGATCAGGATCGGTTCAAACGCCTGAATGCCAAGACGGTGCAACGTCGGCGCCCGGTTCAGCATGACAGGATGTTCGCGGATAACTTCGTCGAGAATATCCCAGACTTCGGGGCGTTCTTTCTCAACCAGCTTCTTGGCCTGTTTGACCGTCGAGGACAGCCCCTTGGCTTCAAGACGCGAATAGATGAACGGCTTGAACAGTTCGAGCGCCATCTTCTTGGGCAACCCGCACTGGTGCAGCTTCAATTCCGGCCCGGTCACAATGACCGAGCGACCCGAGAAGTCGACCCGCTTACCCAAAAGGTTTTGACGGAAACGACCTTGCTTGCCTTTCAGCATATCGCTGAGCGATTTCAGCGGGCGCTTGTTGGCGCCGGTGATCACACGACCACGACGACCGTTGTCAAACAGAGCATCAACCGATTCCTGCAACATCCGCTTTTCGTTGCGCACGATGATATCGGGCGCGCGCAGCTCGATGAGCCGCTTGAGACGGTTGTTACGGTTGATCACCCGACGATAGAGATCGTTGAGATCCGACGTGGCAAACCGGCCACCATCCAGCGGCACCAGCGGGCGCAGCTCGGGCGGGATTACCGGGATCACGGTCAGAACCATCCATTCCGGGCGGTTGCCGGATTCGATAAAGCTCTCGACCACTTTCAGGCGTTTGATGATCTTCTTGGGCTTCAACTCGCCGGTTGCTTCCTTCAGCTCTTCGCGCAGGCGATCGGCTTCGGCATCCAGATCGATCTGGCTCAGCATTTCACGGATTGCTTCGGCGCCGATATTGGCGGTGAAAGCATCCAGGCCATAGTGGTCCTGCGCGTCCATGTATTCTTCTTCGGTCAACATCTGACCATAGGAGAGATCGGTCAGACCCGGTTCGATCACCACATAGTTTTCGAAATAGAGCACGCGTTCCAGATCGCGCAGCGTCATATCGAGCATGAGACCGATCCGCGAGGGAAGCGATTTCAGAAACCAGATGTGGGCAACGGGCGCGGCCAGTTCGATATGGCCCATACGCTCGCGGCGCACTTTTTGCAGCGTGACTTCAACACCGCATTTCTCGCAGACAACGCCGCGATATTTCATGCGCTTATATTTGCCGCACAAGCATTCATAGTCTTTGATCGGGCCAAAGATACGCGCACAGAACAGGCCATCACGCTCGGGCTTGAAGGTCCGATAGTTGATGGTTTCCGGCTTTTTGATCTCGCCATACGACCACGAGAGAATCCGCTCCGGGCTTGCCAGAGAAACGCGAATTTCGTCGAAAACCTTCGGCGGAGTGAGCGGGTTGAACGGGTTGTTTGTGAGTTCCTGGTTCATTTTGATGTCCTCAAATTGGTTGCGGAAGGGAGAAGGGGGTTAGGGGCCAAAGCCCTTAATCCTCTCCCTCCGCATCCAGGAGTTCCATGTTCAGGCCGAGGCCGCGGACTTCTTTCACGAGAACGTTGAAGCTCTCCGGCACACCGGCCTCGAAATTATCCTCGCCCTTGACGATGCTTTCATAGACTTTCGTCCGTCCGGCAACGTCATCCGACTTCACGGTCAGCATTTCCTGCAACGTATAAGCGGCGCCATAAGCTTCCAGAGCCCAGACTTCCATTTCCCCAAAGCGCTGACCACCGAACTGTGCCTTACCACCCAGCGGCTGCTGAGTAACGAGGCTGTATGGCCCGGTCGAGCGCGCGTGGATCTTGTCGTCCACAAGGTGGTGCAGCTTGAGCAGGTATTTCACACCCACAGTCACCTTGCGGGCAAACTGCTCACCGGTGCGACCATCAAACAGGATCGATTGACCCGAGGTGTCAAAACCAGCACGCGTCAGCGAGTCGTTCACATCGGCCTCTTTGGCGCCGTCAAACACCGGCGTTGCAATCGGCACACCGTTGACCACGTTGCCAGCAGCTTCGATCAGCGCGCCCTCGTCCATGCCCTTGATGCCTTCTTCGTAGACATCATCGCCATAGGCGTGCTTCATCGCGTCCCGCACCGGCGTGAGATCGCCCGAGCGGCGGAATTCACCCAACGCTTCGTCGATATCGATACCCAGACCGCGTGCGGCCCAGCCCATATGCGTTTCAAGGATCTGACCAACGTTCATCCGGCTGGGAACGCCCAGCGGGTTGAGGCAGAAATCGACCGGCGTGCCGTCTTCGAGGAACGGCATGTCCTCCATCGGCACCACTTTCGAAATCACACCCTTGTTGCCGTGACGTCCGGCCATCTTGTCGCCCGGTTGCAGCTTGCGCTTAACCGCCACGAACACTTTGACCATCTTCATCACGCCCGGAGGCAAATCGTCGCCACGGCGAACCTTCTCGACCTTGTCTTCAAAGCGGGCATCCAAAGCGCGTTTCTGCACTTCATACTGCTCATGCAGGGCTTCGACGATCTTGGCGTCATCCTCGTCTTTCAAGGCCAACTGCCACCACTGACCACGGGTCAGCGTTTCAAGCAGTTCGTCGTTGATTTCCGAGTTGGATTTCACACCTTTGGGGCCTTTTACAGCCACCTTGCCCATGATCATGTCTTTCAGACGGGCATAGATGTTGCGGTCCAGAATGGCCAACTCATCGTCGCGGTCACGTGCCAGACGTTCAACTTCTTCACGCTCGATCTGCAACGCACGTTCGTCTTTTTCAACGCCGTGGCGGTTGAACACGCGCACTTCCACAACCGTTCCGAAATCGCCCGGCTTCACACGCAACGAGGTGTCACGCACGTCACTGGCTTTCTCACCAAAGATGGCACGCAGAAGCTTTTCTTCCGGCGTCATCGGGCTTTCGCCCTTGGGTGTGATCTTGCCCACAAGGATATCGCCCGGCTCAACATCTGCGCCGATATAAACGATGCCCGCTTCGTCAAGGTTGCGCAGGGCTTCCTCGCCGACGTTGGGAATATCACGGGTGATCTCTTCTGGCCCAAGCTTGGTATCACGGGCGGCGACTTCAAATTCCTCGATGTGGATCGAGGTAAAGACGTCATCGCGCGAGATGCGCTCGGAAATCAGGATCGAGTCTTCATAGTTGTAGCCATTCCAAGGCATAAACGCGACGATCACGTTTTTACCCAAGGCCAGTTCGCCAATATCCGTCGACGGACCATCCGCGAGAACTTCACCCTTCATCACAGTGTCGCCCACCTTCACCAGCGGGCGCTGGTTGATACAGGTGTTCTGGTTGGAGCGTTGGAACTTGCGCATCCGGTAGATATCAACCCCGGCATCGCCAAGCGCGAGATCTTCGGTGGCGCGCACAACGATCCGCTGGGCATCGACCTGGTCGATGATCCCGGCACGTTTGGCCATGATCGCAGCACCCGAGTCGCGTGCCACAACTTCTTCGATCCCGGTGCCGACAAGCGGCGCCTCGGCCCGCAGAAGCGGAACCGCCTGACGTTGCATGTTCGACCCCATCAGGGCGCGGTTCGCATCGTCATTTTCAAGGAACGGAATAAGCGAAGCCGCAACCGATACCAACTGCTTGGGCGAAACGTCGATCAGGTTGACGTTTTCGCGCGGCGCCAGCGTGTATTCGCCCGATTGACGGGTCGATACCAGATCGTTTTCGAACTTGCCGCTCTCGTCGAGATGCGCGTTGGCCTGCGCCACAACATGGCGCATTTCCTCGGTTGCGGACATGTATTGCACTTCGTCCGTGACCTTGGCATCGACCACCTTGCGATAAGGCGTTTCGATAAAGCCATATTTGTTCACCCGGGCGAATGTCGCCAGCGAGTTGATCAGACCAATGTTCGGCCCTTCCGGCGTTTCAATCGGGCACATCCGACCATAGTGGGTCGGGTGCACGTCGCGCACCTCAAAACCCGCACGCTCACGGGTCAGACCACCCGGCCCAAGCGCCGAAAGGCGGCGTTTGTGGGTGACTTCCGAAAGCGGGTTGGTTTGGTCCATGAACTGCGACAGCTGCGACGAGCCGAAGAATTCACGCACCGCAGCAGCGGCCGGTTTGGCATTGATCAGATCCTGCGGCATCACCGTGTCGATTTCGACCGAAGACATCCGCTCCTTGATCGCACGTTCCATACGCAGCAGGCCAACGCGATACTGATTTTCCATCAGTTCACCAACCGAGCGCACCCGGCGGTTACCAAGGTGGTCAATATCGTCGATATCGCCCTTGCCATCACGCAACATCACAAGCGCCTTGATGCAGGCCACGATATCTTCGCGGTCCAGCGTGCGCTGTGTGTCAGGTTTGTCCAGCGCCAAACGCATGTTCATCTTGACCCGGCCAACCGCCGAAAGGTCATAGCGTTCGCCATCAAAGAACAATGTATCAAACAGAGCGCTTGCGGCATCGACCGTAGGCGGCTCACCCGGGCGCATCACACGATAGATATCCATGAGCGCGGTTTCGCGGTTCATGTTCTTGTCCATCGCCATGGTGTTGCGCATGTAGGGGCCGACATTGACGTTATCGATGTCCAGAACCGGAATCTCGGTGATACCCGCATCCACCAGCTCTTTCAGCGATCCGCCGGTGACATTGCCTTCTTTGTCATACTCAAGCGTCAACTCGTCGCCAGCTTCGACATAAATCGCGCCGGTTTCTTCGTTGATGATATCCTTGGAAACATATTTGCCCAAGATCTGCTCATAAGGCAGCAAAAGCTCGGTAACCTTGCCTTCGTCGATGATCTTCTTGACGGCGCGCGGAGTGACTTTCTTACCCGCTTCGGCAAGCACTTCGCCGGTCTTGGCATCGACAAGATCATAGGTCGGGCGGGTGCCGCGCACACGCTCGGGGAAGAACTTGGTGACCCAGCCGTTGTCTTTCTTACGCAGCTCATAAGTGACCGTGTCATAGTAAGCATCCATGATGCTTTCCTGGTCCATGCCCAGCGCATAGAGCAGCGTAGTCACAGGCAGCTTGCGGCGACGGTCGATGCGCGAGAACACGATATCCTTGGCATCGAATTCGAAATCGAGCCACGAGCCGCGATAAGGAATGATCCGGCAGGCAAAGAGAAGCTTGCCGCTGGCGTGGGTCTTGCCCTTGTCATGGTCAAAGAACACACCCGGCGAGCGGTGCATCTGGGAAACGATCACCCGCTCGGTGCCGTTGACCACAAAGGTGCCGTTGGGCGTCATCAGGGGCATATCGCCCATGAACACGTCTTGTTCCTTGATGTCCTTGACCGATTTGGCACCGGTGTCTTCGTCCACATCAAACACGATCAGACGCAGCTTGACCTTCAAAGGTGCCGCATAGGTCATGTCGCGCTGTTGGCATTCCTCAACGTCATATTTCGGCTCTTCAAGCTCGTAATCGACGAATTCCAGAACCGACGTTTCGTGAAAATCCTTGATCGGAAAAACCGACTGGAACACGCCCTTGATGCCCTCACCGTCTTGCGGAATCTCCTGATCGCCGGAATTCAGAAACAGATCATAGGAGCTTTTCTGCACCTCGATCAGGTTCGGCATCTCCAGAACTTCACGGATTTTGCCGTAATATTTACGCAGACGTTTCTGGCCAAGGAAGGATTGTGCCATGTGTCAAACACCTTTTCATGTTCTCGTGAGCCAAGCACACCGTCGGGCCCCGGTGCCTTGTCCCTAGAGACGGTCAGTTCGGATCAATTCATGGCTACCGTCCCAAAGGCAGCCTCCCGATCCGCGAACCAGACCTTGGAAAAAACCCCCTTACGAAAAGGGCCCTTGCCAAGACAGGTTCGGCTGGACCCGGAATTTCCCGGATCCAGCCTCGATTTCATGGGCGCGCGATCAAGCGCACCGCGTCATTATTTGACTTCGACTTCGGCGCCAGCTGCTTCCAGCTTGCCTTTAAGCTCATCGGCTTCGTCTTTCGACACGCCTTCTTTGACAGCTTTGCCGCCAGCTTCAACCAATTCCTTGGCTTCTTTCAGGCCCAGACCAGTGATGGCACGGACTTCCTTGATGACGTTGATTTTCGAGGCGCCGGGGCTGACGAGGATCACGTCAAACTCGGTTTTTTCCTCTTCGGCAGCACCGCCGGCATCTGCCGGGCCTGCCATCATAACGGCGCCGCCAGCTGCGGGCTCAATGCCGTATTCGTCTTTCAGGATGGTTTTCAGTTCTTGTGCTTCGAGAAGGGTCAGACCAACAATCTCTTCCGCCAGTTTTTTCAGATCAGCCATTTTACTTGCTTTCCGTTTCCTAAGATGTGTTCCAACGTCAGGGCGATTTCCCCACGTCGGTCATTCAGTTGCTTTAGGCCGCCGCCTTGTCCTCGATAGTGGACAGGATGGAAGCGATATTCGAAGCAGGTGCGCCAATCGCGCCAGCGATGTTCGAAGCAGGTGCGCCGAGCATGCCCACGATCGTCGCGATGAGTTCATCACGCGAAGGCATTTTCGACACGGCTTGAACGCCGGCACGGTCCAGAGCATTCTCACCCATTGCCCCGCCAAGGATTTCGAACTTGGTGTTCTCCTTGGCAAAGTCCTCGGCGACCTTGGCTGCTGCCACGGGATCCTCGGAATAGGTCAGAACGGTCATGCCTGTCAGGTATTCTGCCACGCTTGCGCAGGGCTTTCCTTCCAGGGCGATTTTGGCGAGCCTGTTCTTGGCGACACGTACGGAAGCTTCGGCCGCGCCTGCGCGCGCACGAAGATCCTGCATCTCAGCAACTGTCAGACCGGCGTAATGGGCTACCACGACGACGCCAGAGCTTTCAAAGATCTGGCCGAGTTCCTCGACCACTTTCTCTTTCTGGGCTCTATCCACAGTTTCACTCCAATTGTGGGAGGACTCCCTCCCGGCTCTACTTTGCAGGTCAGACCTGCGCTTTTTGTCCGAATTACGGGGCAAAGCCAAAATCACCCGAGGTTAACCCCGGAAAAATCTGGTTTCCCGTCTCAGGCAGGATTTATGACACCACGAGATTGCTGCCACCCGCCGTCTTGGACGAAACGCAAAAAGGCACGTAACGAATCACGTACCTTGTCGCGCCTTGCGTCCTAGTGCTTTCCTGAAGTGATGCCAACCCCTAACCTACCATGAACCGAACGCGCTCGCATCCTCGTGATCGGCGTCTGCCCCCTCACAGGGCCGCGCTTTCCGCCTCAGGGTTCTGCATATACACGCGTTTTTTCAGATCCGTGGTTGAAATACTCTCGGTGCGCGGAAGATAGACCACCTCGCACAAATCTGCCAGATCGTCGAACTTGCCCTGCCAATCGTCGCCCATCGCAAAAATATCGGCGCCATACGTCTGAACGTCGCTGCGCTTTTGCGCCCAGTCGTTCTCGGGGATGACCTGGCTGACATAGCTGCACGCGCGCAGTATTTCGGCGCGCTCCTCGTATGGCATCACACAGGTCTTGCCCTTGATGGCATTAAACTCATCTGTCGAGCAGCCCACGATCAGCCTGTCACCCATTTCTGACAGACGGCGTAACAGACGCACATGGCCGATATGAAACAAATCAAAGGTTCCATAGGTCAGCACGGTCTTGCGGGTGTCCCGTGCGACGGCACTGCGAACCCCGCCACAAAAATCTGCAAACTTCCGGATGGCCTCCCCCCATGGAAACCTGAAGTAAGGATCGGGCGCTTGCCAGCCCTCTCCGTAATTCAGCTCCAGCATTTTCTCGGGCACCGCCGGGATCGGCAAGCCCGTAATCGCGCAGGTCTTCAGAGGGAAGACATCGTGCTCGGCCAATTCGCCGCACGTGTGCGGAAAGACAAACACCTTGCCGGCCTCGACCCACACGGGAAACAGATCAATTTCATAGCGGCCGCTCGATCTGATCTTGTAGATTTCCGGGTGCTTCAGCCCCTCATCGGCGAGCAGGTCCAGCGTTCTGAGCGTATCTTTCAACTCTATCCATTCGGCCACCGCCTCCTCGGCTGATCCGGCGTTGAGCAGAAATCCGAGATCGACATCGTCGTCATGGTCGATCAGCCGTTTGTCACGCACCACCCCCAGAAGCGTGCCCGAATTCAGGAACACGCCCCCTGACAGTCGCTCAAGCTTTGCGATCACCTCGCGCACATCGCTCCAAACTGCCGCATGACTGAACCCCGAAAACGTCTCGGGCGCGAAATCATGGCCCAGCAAGACATCACTTCCAAGATGCTTCTTCAGAAAGCTCTCGAATTCCTCGAAGAGATGCAGCTCTCCGTCATCGTTCCGCCTGTCGCGCAACTGATTGATCAGCCGTTTGATGCGTGTCGGCTTCTGACGCGCTCCCAGAAGCAGCATGATACGCGCCTCGACATCGCCATAGGCCCGCGGGCGGGTCTCCATCGCGCGCAATTCTTCAAGGAAGGGCGCAAAGTCGAACTCTTCGTCCGGCTCTTCCAGTTGTCCTGCCGCGATCTCATTGATTTCCGCTATCCGCGCGCGGCGCTGCCAGTTCTTCAGTTTTCCGGGCTCACTCATATCGCTGCTGCTCAAACCTTTGGTTGTCGTTCTGGCCTAAACCAACGGACTTCGGAATGACTGTGGAAAATACAACCCGTCAAGCGAAAGCCCCTGCTCGCCCGCCTGTTTCAGATCTTGCACAAAGCTTTCAAAAAGCGGGACTTCCCCACGCGCATTGCGCTGCCCTGTTTCAAGAGAAACACTCTCCGTCATACGCTGCTCTGCTCGCTGTTCACTGCTCGGTCTCAGGCACCGGTTTGTCCGGCGCCAGTTTATTCTGCAAACAGGCTAACGGTTTCGGTGTGGAAAAACAATAATTTCTCCGGCAACGCCCAGTCGGCACATCGGCGCAAAACGAAAACGGGCCCCCGAAAGGGCCCGCTCTAATCCTCGCTTAACCGTGCAATTACTGCTGGTTGGCGTTGTCGATATCCACCGTCACACCCGGACCCATGGTCGAGCTGATGGCGATCTTCTTCATGTAAGAGCCTTTGGAGCCTGATGGCTTGGCTTTCGACACTGCACCGATAAAGGCACGAATGTTTTCCACCAGCTTGGCTTCGTCAAAGCTCGCCTTGCCAACGCCTGCGTGCACCACACCGGCCTTTTCGACCTTGAACTGCACTTCGCCGCCCTTGGCGTTCTTCACCGCTTCCGCCACATCCATCGTCACCGTTCCAACCTTGGGGTTCGGCATCAGGTTACGCGGACCAAGAACCTTACCCAAACGGCCAACAATCGGCATCATGTCGGGCGTCGCAATGCAGCGATCAAACTCAATCTTGCCGCCTTGCACGATTTCCATCAGGTCTTCGGCACCGACGATATCAGCACCAGCAGCCTGGGCTTCTTCTGCCTTTGGGCCACGCGCAAAGACAGCAACACGCACGTCTTTGCCGGTGCCATTAGGCAGACCAACAACGCCGCGCACCATCTGATCAGCATGACGCGGGTCAACACCCAGCTGAACCGAGATTTCAACGGTTTCGTCGAATTTGGCCTTCGCGTTGGCTTTCACCAGCGAAACAGCCTCTTCCACACTGACGTTTTCTTTGCCTGCAAAGGCTTCACGAGCGGCGCGGGTACGTTTTCCGAGTTTTGCCATCTTATTTCACCTCGATGCCCATAGACCGGGCAGAACCCAGAATGATCTTCATGGCCGCTTCGATATCGTTAGCGTTCAGATCTTTCATCTTCGCCTCGGCGATTTCCTTGACCTGCTTGGTGGTCACGCTGCCCGCCGTGGAGCGGCCCGGCGTGGAACTGCCGGATTTCAGCTTGGCCGCCTTGATCAGGAAATACGACGCCGGGGGCGTCTTGATGTCCATCGTGAACGACTTGTCTTGATAATACGTAATCACGGTCGGGCACGGCGCACCGGGCTCCATATCTGCGGTCTTGGCGTTGAACGCCTTGCAGAATTCCATGATGTTGATGCCGCGCTGACCCAGCGCCGGACCGACCGGCGGGGAGGGGTTCGCTTGCCCGGCAGGGACCTGCAGTTTCATGGTCCCAACGAGTTTCTTGGCCATTGGCCTTCTCCTTTACAGCACCTTTGGGGCGCGCCCCTCAGGTCAGGTTGCCCGTGGTCCGGTTCAGGTGCCGCGGCGCCCTTGCCTCCCACGCTCTAAACCCGAATTTTCACAGAAAACTCGGGACCACGCCGATTACGATTGTTTCGTAACCTGCGTAAATTCCAGCTCGACCGGGGTTTCCCGGCCAAAGATCGACACCGTCACCTTCAGGCGCTGGTTGTCGTCGTCGACTTCCTCGACCATGCCGTCGAAATCCTCGAACGGCCCGTCGTTGACCTTGACGCGCTCGCCCACTTCGAAATGGATCAGCAGTTTCGGCGCATCTTCGCCTTCCTGCACGCGGTTCAGGATCTGGTTCACTTCCGCATCGCGCATCGGCATCGGGCGGCCCTGCGGCCCCAGAAAACCGGTAACGCGGTTGATCGAGTTGATCAGATGATAGCCGCGG
The DNA here is from genome assembly GCA_021555075.1 of Rhodobacteraceae bacterium LMO-JJ12. Taxonomy (NCBI): domain Bacteria; kingdom Pseudomonadati; phylum Pseudomonadota; class Alphaproteobacteria; order Rhodobacterales; family Paracoccaceae; species Rhodobacteraceae bacterium LMO-JJ12. The sequence continues at coordinate 847,554 of JAKGBX010000002.1, read as the reverse complement.
TCCGACATCTCCATATGCACCAGCACATAGCCCGGCATGAAGCGACGCTCGCTCGTGACCTTCTTGCCACGGCGCACTTCGATCACCTCTTCGGTGGGCACCAGAACCTCATCAATCTGATCTTCAAGCGACTGCTCGGCCACTTGTTGTCTGATCTGCTCCGCGATCTTCTTTTCGAAATTCGAAAGAACGCTAACCGAATACCACCGTTTCGCCATCTATCGATCGATCCTGTTCTGACCAGCAAATGCAGCCGGTGAATTTCATAATCTCATGCGGTTGCCCGCCAAGCCGCCCGCAACAAAAAGCGGCGTGCAGCACGATTCGCAGCACGCCATGTCGGGGAATTGGCCGTGACCTACCGCCATGGCCCGGTAAATTCAAGGGGCCGCGCCGGTTTTTTCACCGCGCCGCCCCCAAGCGTCCATCATATGCCCGCCACCATGCGTCAGACCCGATCGGCCTGAACCGGCACGGTGTCAGCCAAACAGGCTCAGCACACCTTGCAGCCCCGAACGGATCAACACATCCACCAGCGCAAAGAACACCGCCGTCAGGGTCGCCATGATGAATACCATGACGGTGGTCAGGAACACCTCACGACGGGTCGGCCAGATAACCTTGGCAACCTCGCCACGAACCTGCTGGATGAACTGAAGGGGATTTGTGCGCGCCATGTTGTCTTCTTTTCGAATATCTCTTGGGCGTCACATACGCGGACAGTCAGTCGATTTCAAGCCCGCCAGTTCAGACCGAGTCAACCGGTCTTGCCAATCAGGCCCGCCCGCCCGGTATCGCCGCTGTCTGCTGTTGCGCCGCCAGCCGATCGAACGGGTCGGGCTGCGCCTCAACAGGTCCGGCATCGGCCTGCGATCTTCCCAAATCGGGCAGATAGATCCCGTCGGTCCAACGCTCGGGCAGACGCGCCAACCAGCCATCCATCCGATCGGCCCACCTCTGCGCCCACGTCAGAACGCGCTCCGCGCGCTCAGGATGTCGTGCGCTGAACCACTCCCAGCGACCTTGGCCAATCTCTCGCACCCGGTCCGGCCCCACTGACAGATAGGCAATCAGCGCCACCCAGAACGTCACGAAAAGTAGCCCCGGAATCAACCACGGCCGCCACAACATGATCCCGACCAGAACAACAAAAGCGATCTGTTTGCGGGTCGGGCGAAACTCCCTGATCGCCTGCGACAGCCGGCGCTGACCGTGCCCGGCCGCCACCTCTTCTCGGGTGTATTGCAGATCAGCTTGGTCTGCGACTTCACCCTCTCCGTCAATAGCGCGCGAGCGGCGCGGGAAAAGCGCACCAATCCGGCTCAGCATGGATATGCGGGGCAATAAATCCGGCACCACCTCGCGCGGCGCGCGGCGCCGCTCCTGCGGGTCGGGCGTCGGCTCCTCCAGATCGGGCAGCGCAGCGCGGCCCTTGATCGGCGGGTTTCGGCGTCTCTGCGCAGCGGGTGCAGTGGACACTACGGGCTTTTCCTGCGGCGCAGCTGATGGGCTGTGCGGCTTGGGTGCCGCCCTGCTTTCTTCCGCCATCATCTGGCGCACCACGCTCAGGGTTTCATCAACGGGTTCCGACGCAGCATCATCGCGCCGCGGCATCTCTTTGATTTGCTGTTCCAACACGCGTTGGCCTCTTACACATAAAGAGCCTTTGCATGAATTCGCTGTGAATTCTGCACGAAAGACCCAGGCGCCCCCAGCCCAGATGTGTCGAGAATGCTCTCCTCGCGTGGCAGAGTGATGGCCAAATCATGGCAAGAATGAGGCGGCAAAAGGCCGCAATCAAGGGCCGCAACCAATCAAGGGCCGCAACCAAGCGCAAACCCCTCTGCCTGTTCCGCCCGGCCCTGAAGCGTCTCGAACCGCTTTAGCCGCGCAGAAGTTCCAGCTTCGCCGTCTCAAACCGCGCTATCGCCCGCGCGGCTTCGGCCTCGGACATCAGGCAAAGCGCGGTCGAAAGCCCATCGGCCAAGGCTGCACGCCCCGCCGAAACCGAGACCAGCCGCGCGCCAACCGCCCCGCCGTTTGGCGACAGGATATGCCCCTGCCCCTCGGCCTCGTTCAACATCATCGAGTGGCTGGCCGAGGTCGCAACCGCCCGGTCGCTCAGGGTGATGCGATGCACCATCTCACCATCCGGCGCCGCCACCCCGACACGCCACGGCGTACCATCGCCGCGCGGACCAATGGCGGCAATTTCGCCCATGTCGATCAGGATATTGCTAAGCCCTCGCGCCCGCAGGAGCGCCGCAATCCGGTCGGTGATCGCCCCCTGGGCAATCCCGTTAAGCGTGATGGCACGCCCGCGCGCGCCTTCAAACCGCACCGCATCAACATCAAAATGCAACGCGTCAAATCCGATCAGCCCGCGTGCCTGCGCAATCTCGTCCTCGTTGCCACCTAGGGCCAACACCTGCCAGAGCGGCTGCACCGTCGGATCAAACGCCCCACCCGTCGCCTCGTGCAACGCCGACGACATGCCCAACACTTCCAGAAGTTCGGGCGATGGCCGCTCAAGCCGCCCCGCTTCGTTCAACCGGCTGATTTCCGAACCTGGGCGATAGAGGCTGAAGATGCCTTCCAGCCGCGCCAGCTCGGCTTCGACCGCCGCGATGACAGGCGCCGCCTCTGCATCGCTCAGTCCATCAAAGCGCATCGAGGTCGGCGCCCCAAGCGCCACCCCGCGCCATGTCGCCTGAGGGGCGGATTTGGCAACAGCAGGCAAGGCGCCTGCCGCGAACAAGGCAGAACTGGCCGCTGCAATTGTTACAAATCGGCGGCGCGAGAGATTGGTCATGACGGTGTCTCCAGCGGTTGATCAAGATCGACCGCGCCCAGCGCGGCCTCGTCGGGAATATCGGGCAGGCGCATCGCCTCCCCGCCATATTGGGCAATAAAATCCTGCGCTCGTTCATGGTCAGAAAACGGCACGATCTCGGGCGCGCCCATACCGCCCGCGACCTCGGACCCGACAACGAAAAACGCCGCTTCCGCCGGTATCCAGTTGGTGCTCCCAGGCTCCGCCCAGGTTTCCGCGACACCCATGTCGCTGACATAGATCGCGGTGATCATGGCGTCACGCTCGGGGCTTTTGATATAGGCCACAAGGTCGCGCACCTGCGCAAAAAACAACGGTTGCGGATGGCCATCAAGATGGATCTGTCCTTTCGGGCCGCCATGTTCGGCAACATCCATCTGACAGAAATAGCTCAACGCGGTCTCTGTCAACTCCGTCGGCGCAGGTGGCGCCTTGGCCTCCTCCTCCTGACACGCCGCCAGCGCCAGCGCGGCAAAGCCCAACAGGATCAAGCGCATCATGGCTCCACCCTCCGAAACGCTGCGCGTGCCGCGACAAACCCGATAAACGGCCAGATCAGCAGCGAAAGCGGGGCCGCCCAACTTGGCAACGCCTGCGCCGCGCCGGTCATGCCGCTGGTCAGCGCCACACCTTCCGAAGCCGCGATATTCCACACCCGGAACGCATCCGCCGGGTTGGCAACCATCAGCCACGGGAACACCTTCTGCGTAAACGCCCCGCCCGAATCCATCACCACCGCCCCGAGCAGGCCCAGATCATAGAGCACCACAAAGATCAGCCACACCCCGGCACTCATCCCCGCCGCCGCCGTCGCGCTTTTGGCCAGCGACGACAGCAAATAGCCCAGCGCCAGAAACACCGCGCCCAACAGGATCGACGTGCCGATCAGCCGCGCCAGCGCCACAAGGCTCTCGGCCCCCGCACCGCCAAACCATCCCGCCACAGCCCCGGCCGACCCAAAGCCGATCACCATGGCAAAAGCCAGAGCCGCCAGATGCGCGGCAAACTTGCCCATCAAAATCTCGCCGCGCCCCGCCGGGTAAGAGAGCAGCAAGCCAAGGCTGCCGCGTTCATTCTCACCCGCGATGGCATCAAACGAGATCATCAACGCAAGCAAGGGCGCGAGGTAAACCGACAACGTCGTCATCGACGCCACCGAAACGGTCAGCATATCAACGCCCAAAGTGCCCGTAGGCGCCGATCCAGCAAAGGTCAGCGCCAGCGCGAACAGCACCATGATCAGCGTCGCCATGAACAGCCAGCGATTGCGCCCCAGGATCAGCAATTCAGTGCGCGTGATGGCCAGAAAACGGGTCATTGTTTCGCCTCCTTGGCATAATGGCGATAGAGATCTTCCAGCCGCGGCGGCGTCATCTCAAGATCGGCCACCGCATCGCCCATCGCGGCGATCCGGCGCAGCGCTTCCATCTTGGACGCAGGCGTGCAGAGAATTTCGACAGACGCGCCATTGATCCGCGTGCCGCCGGTTTTCGCGGCCAGCGCATCAACGTCCTGACTGGCCCGAATCCGCAGTTTCGTCGGCAGCCCGGCTTCAAGCGACAGGTTAGCCAGCGTGTCATCGGCCACCTTCACACCCTTGCGCAGAATGGCAATCCGGTCCGTCTGCGCCTCGACCTCGGTCAGCGCATGGCTGGCGATCAAAACGGCAGTGCCCTGCGCGGCCAGATCATCAATAATGGCATAAAGATCTTGCCGCGACACCGGATCAAGCCCTGATGTCGGCTCATCCAGAAGCGCCACGGCGGGCTGTCCCAGCAAGACCTGCGCAAGCCCCAGCCGCTGGCGCATCCCCTTGGAATAGGCCCCGATACGGCGGTCCATGGCATCATCCAGCCCGACCCGCTCCAGAAGACCTTCGATATCTGCCGCCGCCCCGTCAAGGCGCGCAAACAGGGTCAGTTGCTCACGTCCGGTCAGGGCCGGGTGAAAACTCACCGCTTCGGGCAAAAACGCAGTCGCACGGCGCGCCGCGCCGCTGCCCGGCTTCGCCCCATTCACGCTGATCGACCCACCCGACAACGGCGTCAGCCCCAGGATGGTCTTGATCAACGTCGATTTCCCGGCCCCGTTATGCCCCAGCAAGGCCACCCGCTCACCCGGCGCCACGCTCAAATCCACGTCATTCAGAACACAGGCTTTGCCACGCATCTTGCGGGCTTTTTCAACTCTAAGCGCAACCTCAGTCATGTGGCACCTTTTCCATAGCTGAGGGCACAACCGGCCGCATCAGCGCATTACTGTCGACCACCCCGCCGGGCAAAAGCGCCGGAAAAGCCGCCTGCGACCAACGCACCAACTGTACCGCCGGCGAGCCAAGCAAAAGCTTGGCCGAGGGCTGGGTCCAGAGCACATGATCCATGCTGTCATTCGGGCGATATGGCATATCGGCGATACCATCACCATCCACGTCATATGCGGCAAAATCAGACCAGTAATTTCCGCGCCCGTCTTCGGACCACTCAACCCACTGGGTAGATACATATTTCACCTGCGTGCGATTGCCGATGAAACTGTTGTTCACGATGCGGTTATCCTGCGATCCGGCAGTGAAATGGATACCGATGTCACAGCCCTCAAACCAGTTGCCGATAAAATCGTTCTTGTTGGCATTATAAAGGAAGGTGCATCGTTCCTTGGCACCGCGGACGAAATTGTCGCGGATTTCGCTCTGGTTGGCATAGTTCAGCATCACGCCATGCTCGCGGTCATTGATCGAAACATTGCCGATCACCTTGACGTTCTTTGAGAACATCACGGCATAGCCCAGATCATTGCCGATCGAGACATTGCCACTGACCTCAGAGTCGTTGGCATACATGTAATGCACCGAGAAGCGCGTGTCGCGAAACAGGTTGTCGCGAAAGATGTTGTTCTTGCTGGTGTTGACGAAAATACCATCGCGCCCATAGCGGATATCGTTGCCTTCCACGATGGCACCGGGCGAGTTCCACACATAAACGCCGTTGCCGCGCGCATTCACATGATGGTCATGCCGTCCCTCGATACGGTTGCCCTTCACAAGAGCATCTTTGGCCCCGTGAATATCGACGCCATAAAGGTTGCCCAGAAGGACATTGTTCAAAATCTGCGGCGCTGTCGCCGTCTTGGTCAGCTGGATACCGCTATCAATCGTATCGTGGCTCGATCCCGAGCCGATCACGGTCAGCCCCTTCACGGTTACGTCGGGACCGGTCACAGTGATCACACTGCCCTGCCCGCCACCGTCCAGCGTCGCTTCGCCCTGCCCATCCAGCACCATTGGCCGGTCGAACACGAGCGTTTCATGGTAAGTTCCGGGGGCGAGGCGAAGGATGTCACCATCCGCCGCCTGCGCCAATGTTTCGGCAATGGCCCCCGCCCTGTTCGGCACGTCCCATTCCGCCGCCCGGCCACCATGGCCGAGCGTCACAATCAGGCACGCAACAAGAGGCAGGAGCCAGCGCATGAATCAGGCCTCCGCCGGCTCGACCATCATCCGGCCGCGCATTTCCATGTGGAGCGCGTGGCAGAACCACTGGCAGTAATACCAATGCACACCCGGACGATCCGCGGTGAAGGTGATCGAGGCTGTCGCCATCGGTCCAATTTCAAACGCGATGCCATAGTTGTTCAGTGTGAAACCGTGGGTGAGATCGTCGATCTCATCGATGTTGGTGATATAGATCGTCACCTCATCGCCCTGTTTCACAGTGAACTTCTCAAGGCTGAAGGTCGGCGCCGCGGAATACATATAGACCCGCACCTTGTTGCCGTCGCGGATGATCTCGTCATGACCATCCTCAAGAATGACGCCATCGGCCTCGGCCTGCTTGCGCGCATCTTCCCAGGTCACGTCATTGCGATCCCAGACGTTCACCGGGTTGACGATATCGGCCCGCACCAGGATCACATCATGCGGTTCCGCAAAGGTCGGCCCATCATGCACAACCTTCATGTCATCGGTCGAGATGTCGATGATCTGCTCGTTCTCGGGCTTGAGCGGACCCACATTGAGGAACCGGTCTTTGGAGAACTTGTTGAGCGAGATCAGCCAGTTGCCATCGGCCTCCTTGGTTTCACCCATGGTGGTGTGGTTGTGGCCCGGTTGGTAATGCACGTCCACCTTGCTGATGATCGGGTCAACATCTTCACCCGCATAAGCCTGTACGGCCTTCGCAATGTCCCATTTCACCATTTGGCTGTCGAGGAACAGCGTGGTGTAAGCCATGCCCTTGCCGTCAAACGCGGTGTGGAGCGGCCCAAGACCCAGTTGCGGTTCAGCCACGATAGCCGAACGCGGATCGGCATCCTCTTCAAACAGCGCGTCCAGTTTGCGCACATCAATAACCGAACAGGTCGGCGACAGCTTGCCGTTGATGACAACGTGAATGCCATCGGGTGCAGTGTTACAGCCGTGCGGGCTGTTGGGGATCGGGATATAGCGCGTGTATTTCTTGTTGTGCTCCTTGCGCCCGTCGATCACCGGCACACCGTTCAGCATTTCGACATCGCCAGCGGCCACGCCTTTTTCGATCTCCTTGAGATTGAAGACGACAACGTGATCCATCTCGTTCTCGGTCATCTCGGCCAGGTTGGTGCCCATTTCCGAGTTGTACGAGGTCGAGAAGGCGTATTTGCCCTGATAGTCGCAATCGGTGTTGTCGAGGTTGCCCGACACCATCACCTGCCAGGACACGTCCATCGTGTCGCCGTCCAGCGCGGTGAAGAAGTTCACATATTGCGACGGGTCGTCGAGGATCTTGCCGTCGTTGACCTTCGGCGTCTCATCTTCCCCGTTGGCAAAGACATAGCCGGTGCGCGGGAATTTCTGCGGACGCAGACCGTGGATCGCGTGGGCGTTGGGGATCTCGGTGATCTTGTCGCATTTCATCACGTCGCAACGCACACGGGCAACACGCGTGTTGGCCTTGTCGTTCATGAACAGATAACGCCCGTCATAGGTGCCATCGGTGAACGACATATGCGGGTGGTGCAAATCGCCGTTGTCATAGGTCTTCATGTTTTTCTTGGCCAGAAACTCTTTGGTTTCCGGCATCAGGCCCTCAGTGAGGATCTTGAGCGATTCATTGGTCTGGCCCCAGCCCGTGGCCGAGCAACGGTTGAACACCGGAACCCGCATCAGCTCGCGCATCGACGGGAAGCCCATGATACGCAGTTCACCGGACTGACCCGAGGACCAGAAACCGTAATAATCATCCAACTCACCCGGAGCCAGGTGCAGCGGGTTTTTGGCCGCGTGGGCCGGACCCGCGCTCATCATCGATGCACCAACACCTGTGGTGGCCAGAACGGCACCGGTAGCAGTGGCGCCAAGCATTCCGCGACGCGTCATTCTTGGTGTTTTGATTTCTTCCGACATATTTTCCTCCTTCAGGAACTTTTGAGAAGCGGTTGAACTTAAGAAGCGGTTGATCCGGCGGCATTGGGGTGACCCGCCGGGGGTTTTCCAAGTTTGAATTCAGGATTTGCCTCGCTGACTTTCGCGCGCCGTTTCAGCTTGCGAATGACAACCGGGCATTTTTCCTCGGATTGATAGAGAACCTGACAATGCAGGCAGTTCACGCACTCGTTCGGGTTGATCTCACCCGTCGGATGGATCGCCTGAACCGGGCACTCGTTGGCACAGGTCTGGCACGGGCTGCCGCATTCCTTGTAACGGCGCAGCCAGTCGAACATCCGAATGCGCGCCGGGATCGCCAATGCTGCACCCAGCGGACAGAGATAACGGCAATAGAACCGCTCAACGAACAGCCCCGCCACCAAGAGCGCCACGGCAAAGACCACAAACGGCCAGTCGCGCACGAACTTGAGAATGATCGCAGTCTTGAACGGCTCCACCTCGGCGAGTTTCTCGGCCATCGTCATCGACGCCAGCGAAACGCCGAAAAGCCCGAGGAAGATCATGTATTTGATCGGCCAGAGCCGCTCATGCAGCCCCCACGGCAGCGTCCATTGTGGAATTCTGAAAAGCCGCCGACCGATGCGGTTGGTAATCTCCTGCAAGGCGCCAAACGGGCAAAGCCAGCCACAATAGGCCCCCCGCCCCCAAAACAGCAGCGCGGCAGCAATGGCAAACCACTGGATAAAGACCAGCGGGTCCATCAGGAACGCATCCCAGGTAAAGCCCGACCGCAAGCTCGCCGCCAGCGCCATCAGATTCACCACGGAGAGCTGCGCATTGGCATACCACCCCAGGAAGACCAGCGAAAACGCCAGGAAAATCATCCGGAACCGCATGAACGCGGCAGCATTCAGCGTTGCCTGAAACTGGAAGAAGAACACTCCCGTCAGCACCAGAAGCATCGCGCCCAAAACGCCGATTTCGACCGTGCGATCCTTCCAGATACGCTGCCAAAGCGCCGTCTTGGCGGCGGCTTCCTCGGTGGCGTCATCCGCCACCACAGCTTTGGGCAGCGGCTTGAGATATTGTTCGGGCAGCTTGTAGCCCAGATCGAAGGTCAGAAAGGTTTTCTCGATCGCACCGACGGCGCGCTGCGCCAGCAGTTGGATGCGAAACGGCTCGGCAGGGTCAAACCCGACATCGGCCGGGATCTTGAACAGGTCGATCTCGTTGAAACTCGGGTTGTCTGTGGTGGCAAGCGATCCGATACGGCGTTGTTGGTGGTCAAAAAACCGCACCGAAACATCACCTTGAATCAACTGGATACGGTCGAAAATTCCGCCCCGGACATAACCCGACCCCTTAAAGCTGTAAATTCCGCGCCCCATAATCAGAAGCGCATGTTCACCCGGCTCCAGCCAATCAAGCATGTTTTGGTAATCTGCTTCGCTCAGAAGCGATTTACCGATTGAAGGCACCGAAACCAGCGCCGTGTGCATGTCGATATAAGTGTCGTCCGGTTCGCCCTTTTCAGGCCGTTTGATGGCGCGTTCGTCGCCGGTCGCCTCAAAAGCCGCATTGATCTGCCCAACGTCCAGCGTCAGTCGCCGAGACGAGCCATCGCCCGCAAGTGTATGCCAGTCTGCAAGAATCTCCTTGGAGGTGTCGACCTCGCGACGCGGACCATGGTCCATCTGCGGCGCCAGCCCACCCAGCCCAAGTGCCCGCGCAACCTTGATCCCGGCGCGAACCAGGCTGTCGTCGATAATCATGATGGTGACGGTCGCGCCCGAGATAATGTCGAGGTCATGCGCATCGCCGCCCGATTCCGCCTCGGCCTTCAGATCAAGCCCGGCATACCCCTCGGTCAGCTTGACCATCTTCGAGTTGGGAATCCCGATCAGAACGATCGGCTCCGAATGCTTGACCAGCTTCACACCGGTCAGCACCGCCTCGGCGTCAATCGCCGCAACCACGTGAATGGGTTTGCCGGAATATCCGGTGGTGCCTACGAAATCGGATGTGAGGAACGCCCAGGCGATGGTTTCGCCGTTTTTCTGAACCGGTGCGACGGTCACATCGTCGCGGATCGGTCCAAAGGCATCGGCGCCGGGGGCAAGCTCGCTGGGCTCGATGTCTTGTAAGAAACTTGCCAGACTGTCGGCCTGGGCCGGTTGTATCGCCAGTGCCGAAAGTAGAAGTCCAGCGATGAAAAAACAGAGTCGGAATACGCGCTTCAGTTCCAAGGCGCACCTCCCATCAATAGAGTTGAAACCTTGGCCAGCACGAGCGCGCTGGTGCTATTATCTTGCTCTTTCGCCAGCGGAGGGCCTCGATTGGCCGACCAATATTGCGCCGGGTTCGCGGCGACCGACAAAGAGACGGGCACGTCACTTTCGAGATAGCTGAAACTGATCTTCGTGGTCAGCGCATCACCCAAAAGTCCGACAACCCCAAGCCCCCCACAGAACGCGCAGTTTGCGCAATCCGGGCAGGGTTCATGCTGTGCGGGCGTGCCGTCACCATTTGCGTCGAAATCAACCTGAATGAGAACAACACCCGAATCAGAACAGATCTCGACCCATTCTCCCGCGCCCGCTGCTGCGGCCACGCCAGGCAACATCTGCACAAATACCAAAGCACACAAGGCCAGAACCGCCCAAAGCCTGCAAAGCAAGCTCGGGCAGCCATCGTGGCGCCTATGGTTTTGGAGAGACATTGTGCTGACCAGATCCTTTTGTTCCTGGCGCCCTAATAGACCGTTTCGTCAGCGCGCGATTTGACTTATGCCAAGTTTTGCATCTGGTTTACGCTAGGTCAAACAAACACTCTGGAATTAGCACAAGTTTGCTAGATTGTGCGTTTTCGGGTGTAATGCCAAACTGTTAGGGCGGACAACAACACGTTGGCTTGCGCCAAATCGCGCTCCCCCCAGGCGCAGCTCTCTTGACCGCTTTGCGCATTGCTTGCTGGCCGACCTGCCATGCGGGCTGCGTCCCTGATGCCATCCACCCGCTCCGCTTGTCGGCGTCGCATAAACCCACTGGAGCAATCGCGACCCGGCTGGTATTTCACTTCCACCCGAAACGCTTTAGACCCCCACCATGTTAGATCAAGACCAAGACATTCATCCGCTCTTTGCCGGTGCTCCCAAGACCACCGAGTTCAAGAAACTGCGTAAACGCTTGGTGCAGAACATGCGCGAGGCGGTTGAACAATATGGTATGATCGAACCGGGCGCAAAATGGCTGGTTTGCCTCTCGGGCGGCAAAGACAGCTACACGCTTCTGGCCATCCTGCACGAGCTCAAATGGCGTGGCCTGCTGCCGGTCGAGCTCTTGGCGTGCAATCTCGATCAGGGCCAGCCGGGTTTTCCCGCCACCGTGCTGCCCGCCTTCCTCTCCGAGCGCCAGGTGGCGCACCGAATCGAATATGAAGACACATACTCGATCGTCACCGACAAGATTCCGGCCGGTCGCACCTTCTGCGCGCTCTGTTCGCGCCTCAGACGCGGCAATCTCTACCGTATCGCGCGCGAAGAGGGCTGCTCTGCCGTCGTACTCGGCCATCACCGCGACGATATTCTGGAAACCTTCTTCATGAATCTCTTTCATGGTGGGCGGCTGGCTACCATGCCGCCCAAACTGCTCAATGACGAAGGTGATCTTTTCGTCTATCGCCCGCTCGCCCATGTGGCCGAGGCCGATTGCGAGAAGTTTGCCAATGCGATGAATTATCCCATCATTCCCTGCGATCTCTGCGGGTCGCAGGACGGGCTTCAACGTCAACAGGTCAAGGCGATCCTCGATGGTTGGGAGAAGAACAGCCCCGGACGTCGCCAGGTGATGTTTCGCGCGTTGATGAACGCCCGCCCGTCGCATTTGCTTGATCCGAAACTGTTTGATTTTGCCGGGCTGGAGCGCGCCGATCCGGGCAGTTCATCGGCAGATGAGTAAAACTTTCGACGTCGGCAAAGGCTCCGTTAAAGTTGTGTTGAGAATGCGTCCCTAGCTTTGGTGCGGAACCAAAGAGGGATTCGCACATGGCCCGGCGCCACGCTTTTTCATCATCCACTGTTCGCGCGACCCTGCGCCGCCTGGTCGGCGGCCCACAGGTGCTGGCCTTTCTGCCTGCGCTGGTCCTCGCCACCTACTGGACGGCAGGCGAAGGCGCGCTTGTCATCGTGGCGCTTGGCGTGCCGCTCCTGATTCTACTGGTGGGCGGGTTCGAACATCTTGCCGGCGATGGCGCGGAACTGCACGACGCCGTTACCGGCCTTGCGCTTGGCGACACGCTCGAACCCCATGCCGAAGATCAACTGTCGATTTCCAGCATCAAGGGCTTGAAGACCGCCGCCGTCCTGATCCGGGTCGAAGACCTCGAACTGCTGCAACAGCGGTTTGGCGACAGCGTCGGCGAACAGGTGCGTGAACAATGCGCCGTCCGGTTGCGCAGTGCGCTGCGCGACGGCGATCATCTGTGCTGGATGGAGGATGGCACCTATGGTGCGGTGCTGCGCGCGGTGCCAACCCTCGATCTCGAAACCGGCATTCAACTGGCTGCACGGCTGCAATCCGCCGTGCAGGAACCTGTTTCATTGTCGGGGTCGCCCGTCTATTTCACCTGCGCCATCGGTTTCTGCCTGTCCAGCCGTGCGCCCACCCGTTCGGGGCGCGGGTTGATCCGGGGGGCCAGCGTTGCCCTTCAGGAAGCACGCCGCAATGGGCCCTCGGCAATCCGATCCTATTCATCCGAGCTTGGCCAAGCCTGCATCAGCCGCGATACCCTGCGCGACGATGCCCTGCGGGCGCTCGAAAACGGCGAGATCGTACCTTGGTTTCAACCGCAGGTCTCGACCGACACCGGCAAGGTCACGGGGTTCGAGGCGCTGGCCCGTTGGGTTCATCCACGTCGCGGTGTGGTGCCGCCGGGCGATTTTCTGTCGCTGCTCGAACACGCCGGACAGATGGAAAGGCTGGGCGAGGTTATCCTTTATGGCGCGCTGCAAGCCCTCGCAGCCTGGGACTCAGCCGGAATCGAAGTGCCCAGCGTTGCCGTAAATTTCACCGGAGCCGAGTTGCGCAACCCCAAGCTCACCGACAAGATCCGCTGGGATCTCGACCGCTTCGACCTCTCGCCCGACCGGCTGACCATCGAGGTGCTGGAAACCGTAATGGTCGGCGCCCCGGAAGAAATCGCGACCCGCAATATCGTGAAACTCTCCGAAATGGGCTGCCGCATCGACCTGGATGATTTCGGCACCGGCCATGCCTCAATTGCGGCGATCCGGCGCTTCGCCATCGAACGCATCAAGATCGACCGCAGCTTTGTCACCCATGTCGATGAAGACCCCGAACAGCAGCGCATGGTATCGGCGATCCTGACAATGGCCGAGCGTCTGGGGCTGGAAACCCTCGCCGAAGGGGTCGAAACCAGCGGCGAACATGCCATGCTGGCCCAGCTTGGCTGTCGCCATGTTCAGGGGTTCGGCATTGCCCGCCCGATGCCCTTTGCCGACACAATCGGCTGGCTTCACGATCATCAGTCGCGGCTCGCTCCGCCGCCTGATATCGGGCGCAAATCCTGCTGACCGACGAGCAGAGACCGGTCAGCCCCCGGATCGTTCGCTGTATCAAGCGCACAAGCCGATCTTCGCCAACACTCTCCAGCCGCGCCGGTTCTGAGCGACTATTGCGGGTCGAACCGTCGCAATTGGCCTTTCGCGCCAATATCCGCTTGACCTTCTTGCCCACACTCTGTTGAACCTGCCTCACTTTCAAAGAACGCGCGTGGGCCCAAGATGAACGATCAGAACAAGAACCTCATCCTTGCTATCGCTATGTCGATGCTGGTGATCATCGGCTGGTCGGTGATGTTCCCGCCGCCCGAACCACCGCTCACGCCGCCCGGCACAGAAGCTACGACGTCAGGCACCACATCGGGCACCACGCCCGCCGCAGGCACCGGGGGCCCCGTGGCCGATGCGCCCGCAGGCACAGGTTCCGCACCGGCCTCCAGCGCCGATACCGTCTCGGCACTTGCCAGCGCCCCGCGCGTGCCCGTCGACACACCCTCGGTTACAGGCTCGATCTCGCTGCTTGGCGGACGGATCGACCAACTGTCGCTCAAGAATTACCGCGAAACCATCGAACCCGGCTCCGACATTGTCACGCTGCTCGCGCCCTTCGGCAGCGATCAGGCCTATTATGCGCTGTTTGGCTGGGCGCCCGGCGCCGGCCTCAGCATCGAAAACGTGCCCGGCCCGAACACCCTCTGGACGCTGTCTTCCGGCGACACGCTGACCCCGGACAGCCCCGTCACCCTGACGTGGGAAAATGGCCAAGGCCTGACGTTCCACCGCACCATCTCGATCGACGATGAGTTCATGTTCTCGATCTCCCAGCAGGTCGAAAACACCACGTCCGGCACCGTTTCTCTGGCGCCCTATGGCGTATTGGCCCGTCATGGCACGCCTGCAGACATGAAGAACTTCTTCATCCTGCACGAAGGTGTCGTGGCCGTAGCCGACGGCCAATATCAGGAAATCGACTATTCCGACATGACCGATTTCAGCATAGACCCCAATGAAGGCGCGCGCGCCGACGTCACGCGGGTCGAAGCAAGCGGCTGGATCGGCTTTACCGATCACTATTGGATGACCACACTGATTCCCGCCGAAGGCGCGTTCAAATCGGTCGCCAAATACGACGATCGCCGCGACATCTATCAAACCGAAACCGTGCAGAAGACCCGCGAACTGGCACCCGGCGCAAGCGTCGAAGTCACCTCGCGGCTGTTCGCCGGGGCCAAGGAGTGGGCCACCATCCGCGCCTATGAAAACGCACCGGGCGAGGCCGCAGTGCCCATGTTCCTCGATTCGATTGATTGGGGCTGGTTCTTCTTTATCACCAAACCGATGTTTGCCCTGCTGCACTGGCTCAACGGGCTGATCGGCAACATGGGCTGGGCGATCATCGCGCTGACCGTCGTGATCAAGCTGGTCCTCTTCCCGCTGGCCTATAAATCCTATGCTTCGATGGCCAAAATGCGCGAATTGCAGCCGCAAATGGAGAAGCTCAAGGAAGCGGCCGGCGATGACCGCCAGAAGATGCAGCAGGAAATGATGGCGCTCTACAAGCGTGAAAAGGTCAACCCGGCCTCGGGCTGCCTGCCGATCCTGTTGCAAATCCCGATCTTCTTCTCGCTCTACAAGGTGATCTTCGTCACGCTCGAATTGCGCCACGCCCCCTGGGTCGGCTGGATTCGCGACCTGTCCGCGCCCGACCCGTCATCGCTCTACAACCTCTTCGGCCTTCTTCCCTGGGATGCACCCGAACCGGGATCGATCATGGCCCTCGCCTTTCTCGGGATTATGCCGATCCTCCTCGGCGTCTCGATGTGGCTCCAGCAAAAGCTCAACCCGGCGCCCACCGATCCGGTGCAAAAGCAGATCTTCGCGTGGATGCCCTGGGTGTTCATGTTCATGCTGGGCAGCTTTGCCAGCGGCCTCGTGCTCTACTGGATCGCCAACAACACCATCACCTTTACCCAGCAATACCTGATCATGCGCAGCCACGGATACAAACCGAATTTGCTCGGTAATATCCTCGGTGGTCTAAAGCGCAAACCCGGCAGCGGTTCGGGCGGGAAATGATCCCGCATCTGGTCCAGATCTGGCGCCACCCGGTCAAATCCCATGGCCGCGAGCGGGTGGACATGGTGACGCTGGAAGCGGGCCGTGCCATGCCGTGCGACAGGGTCTGGGCCGTGACCCACGAGCGCTCGAAATTTGACTACGAAAACCCCACCTGGGCAACGACAGGTCAGTTTTCGCGTGGCGTCTCGGCCCCCCGGCTGCAACAGATCGAAGTCGTGAGCGACGCGGCGTGCGAGGCCTTCACCTTTTCTCACCCCGATCTCGCGCCGATCACCATCGACCCCGAAAACGAAAACGACGCCAAGAGTTTCATCGCATGGATCACCCCGATCACTGAGGGTGCCAAGTTCAAACCCGCGCGTTTGGTGCGCGCCCCCGACCGGGCGATGACCGATACCGATTTCCCCTCCATCTCGCTGATCAACCTCGCCTCGCACCGTGCCTTGCAAGAGCGTCTCGGGCGCGACCTTTCGCCGCTCAGATGGCGCGGTAATCTTCTGATCGACGGGCTCGCGCCATGGGCCGAATTCGATCTTGTCGGCAAGACCCTGCAACTCGGCGAAGTCGAACTCGAAGTGGTCGAGCCGATCACCCGCTGCCGCATGACCGAAGCCAATCCCGAGACCGGCATCCGCGACGCCGAGACACTCGCCACCCTGCGGGCAAGCTACGGCCATCAGGATTGCGGCGTCTATCTGCGCGTCATCTCGGGCGGCGTGGTAAACGAGGGCGACACACTTGAGGTGCGCACATGAAACAACTCGCCTTTCCCCTGGTCGATGAACCCGACGATTTCACCCGCGAAAAAGGGCGCATGCTGTTTGCCGGGGGCGCCGAATTCCTCAAGGGTGTGGTCGCGATGTCCGGCCTGCCCCCCGCCGACCGGATCGAGATCTGCTTCGCCGGGCGCTCAAATGTCGGCAAATCCAGCCTGATCAATGCTCTGACCAATCACCGCGGCCTTGCGCGCGCTTCCAACACGCCAGGCCGCACGCAAGAGATCAACTTCTTTGAGCTTGGCAGCGAACACTACCTCGTCGACCTGCCCGGCTATGGCTATGCAAACGCGCCGCTGGCCAAGGTAGAGAAGTGGCAACGCCTGCTGAAACAATATCTTTCAGGGCGCCAATCCCTGCGTCGCGCCTTTGTGCTGATTGATGCGCGCCATGGCGTCAAACCGGTCGATGAAGAGATCATGACCCTGCTGGATCAGTCCGCCGTGACCTTTCAATGCGTCATGACCAAGGCCGACAAGGTCAAGGAAGTAGACCGCGCCCGCGTCCTCGATCAAGTGCGCGAAAAGCTGGCCAAACACCCCGCCGCCTTCCCCGAGATGGTGCTGACCTCCTCCGAAAAAGGTGACGGCATAGAATCCCTGCGCGCCATCATCGCCGGCTTGGTCTGATCCGATTCTTGGGGGTTTCCCCCCAAACCCCCAGAGTATTTTGAGAAAGATGAATGTGCGAAGGCTCTTCGGCTTCATCTTGCCCAAAATATCCCCGCCGGAGGCTCCTCAGCCCTCCAGATTACCGGCGATTTCAGGCATAGCTTGGACGTCAGACATGTTGCCCGCCATTGATCTCGATCTCGGTGCCGGAAATATATGAACTGGCGTCTGAACAAAGGAAAAAGATCGTCGCCGCCACTTCCTCGGGTTGACCGAGGCGGCGCAGCGGAATCTGCTCGACCAGCTTCTGCGTTCCGGGCGACAGAATTGCGGTCTCGATCTCGCCCGGCGCAATCGCGTTCACCCGCACGCCAAGCGGCCCGAAATCATAGGCCATTTCACGCGTCAGCGCCTTCAGCGCGGCTTTTGACGTGGCATAGGCCGCCCCGGCAAACGGATGCACCTCATTGCCCGCGATAGAGGTTACATTGACCACCGCGCCCTTCGCCTCGGTCAGTTCCGCCCTCAGCCCGCGCGCCAGCACCACCGAGGCAAAGAAATTGACGTGAAACACCTTGCCCCAATCCGCCAGATCAGTGGTCAGCGTCGATAGCCGCTCGCCCGCCGGGCCTTTCGGCGATATCCCCGCATTGTTGACCAGCGCATCGAGCCGCCCGTTCAGCCGCTCACGGATCGCTTCGACCCCCTTGATGGCGCTCTTGGGGTCGCCCAGGTCAATCTGCACGTGGTTTTCCTGCCCACCCCCCCATGGGCATGCATCAGGAAACGGATGGCGTGAACAGGTAATCACCCGCCAGCCTTCGCGGTTGAAACGGCGCACCGTTGCATGGCCGATCCCGCGGCTCGCCCCGGTCAAAAGCATGGTTTTCTTGGTCATTGCGTGCACCCTCGTTGCCTGACTGTATCACTCTAACATCGCGCGTGGCCGCTGCAATCGCCAAGGCTTTGCACCCCGCGCGAAACGCGATAAGCAAGACCGACCCCAAGGACCGAAGCGATGAGACATCAGAGCATGAACCGAGACTGGATCGCCACCGCCCGGACCCTGTCCGAAGCCCTTCCTTTCCTTCAGCGCTATTCCGGCGCCATTGTCGTCATCAAGCTTGGTGGTCACGCCATGGGCTCGGATGAGGGCATGGATCAGTTCGCCCGCGACGTGGTGCTGATGCGTCAGGTCGGCGTCAACCCGGTTATTGTCCATGGCGGCGGCCCGATGATCAACGACATGTTGGCCCGGCTTGATATCAAATCCGAATTCGTCAACGGCAAACGCGTCACCGACGAAGCCACGATGGAAGTGGTGGAAATGGTGCTGTCTGGTCGCGTCAACAAACGCATCGTGCAAGCCATCGGCGCACAGGGTGGCAAGGCCGTCGGCCTGTCGGGCAAGGATGCCGGTCTGATCACCTGTACCCCGACCGATCCGAAACTCGGCCTCGTTGGCACACCTTCGCGCGTCGACCCCAGGATCCTGCAAACGCTTTTTGACGCCGATACGATCCCGGTTATCGCGCCCTTGGGTGTCGGCGCGAATGGCGAGACCTTCAATATCAACGGCGACACCGCCGCTGGAGCCATCGCCACCGCACTCAAGGCCGACCGGCTGTTGCTGCTGACAGATGTCGACGGAGTAAAGGACAAATCGGGCAACCTGCTGACCGATCTGGAATCCGCCCAGATCCGCGGCCTGATCGAGGATGGCACCATCGGCGGCGGCATGATCCCGAAGACCGAAACCGCGCTGGAAGCCATCGAGGGCGGGGTGCGTGCCGTAGTCATCCTCGATGGTCGCGCGCCCCATGCCGTGCTGCTCGAACTCTTCACCGAACACGGTGCGGGTTCTCTGATCCGCGCCAAGCTCTGAAAAACCTGCCCGAGTTGTCCGCACAGAGCCCCGAAGCGCGGCATTTTCGCCCGCACGCATCTCTGTCGGAAATGTCAATTCAGATTCCCGGCGACCCGCCCTATATTCGCTGCCATGGAACATGAATCCGCCATTCGGCTTAGCGTCTTTCTCGGCCTATTCGCGCTTTTCGCCGCGCTGGAAGCCCTTGCGCCGCGTCGCATCCGCTCCCAGCCGCGCAGCACGCGCTGGGTCACAAACTGGGGCATCACCATGCTCAACACGGTGGCCTTGCGCGCGCTGGCCTTTGGCCTGCCGCTGCTTGCGGTCGGCGCGGCGATGGATGCCGCCGCCAATGGCTGGGGGCTGCTCAACCATGTCGATTGGCCCGCCTGGCTGGAAATCACCGGCGCGGTGCTGTTCTTTGATTTTGCCATTTGGGCGCAACACCTGATCACGCACAAGGTGCCGCTCTTGTGGCGGCTGCACCGGGTTCACCATGCCGATCGCGACCTCGACGTCACCACCGCGATCCGCTTTCATCCGGTCGAAATCGCCCTCTCCATGCTGCTGAAAATCGGCCTTGTGTATCTCATCGGTCCCGCCGCCCTGGCGATTATCCTGTTTGAGATCATCCTCAACGGAACCGCGATGTTCAATCACGCCAACCTGGCCCTGCCGCAGCGGCTTGACCGGGTCTTGCGGCTGATCCTCGTGACCCCCGATATGCACCGCGTTCACCATTCCACGCTGCGTTACGAGCATGACAGCAATTATGGCTTCGCACTCTCGATCTGGGACCGGATGTTTCGCACCTATATCCCTCAGCCCGGCGCCGGGCATGACGCAATGGACATCGGCCTCGAGTGGCGCGATGACAAACCGTCCAGGCTGGGCTGGTCCCTCACCTTGCCATTTAAGCGCAAATGACGCCCGCCCCCGAAACCCACGCGCTCGAAATCCTTGGCGCGTTGCATGAGGGCGGCACGACGGTCCTGCTCCTTGGCCCGCACGAGCCCGGCTTCTGGGCGCATTTTATGGCCCAGCCGGAATATGGCGATGGCATGCCCGACCCGCTTGATCGCTGGTCAAAACGTGCGATTGGCGCTCTGGCAACAGACTGGGGCGGCACCGCGATCTTTCCCTCCGATGGCCCGCCCTATCCCCCGTTTCAGGAGTGGGCGCGCCACTCGGGACAGGCATTCACCTCGCCCGTCGGAATGCTGGTTCACGCCCGCGCCGGTCTGATGGTCAGCTTTCGCGGTGCCGTGCGGTTGCCCGGCGAACACCCTCTGCCGCCGCCCGCGCCCAACCCTTGCGATACCTGCGCCGCCCAACCCTGCCTTGCCGCCTGCCCGGTCGGCGCGCTCAACCGCCAAGGCTATGACGTGCCGCTCTGCAAATCCCATATCGCTTCCCCCGCAGGTCGGGACTGCCTGAACCAAGGCTGCGCCGTGCGCCGCGCTTGCCCGATCTCACAGACTTATGGCAGGGTGGCAGCGCAATCGGCATTCCACATGAGGGCCTTTCAATGAGCCTACGCCTGGTCCTGATGCGTCACGCCAAATCCAGCTGGGACAACCCCGACTGGAGCGACAAGGAACGCCCGCTCAATCAACGCGGCCGCCGCTCCGCCGTGGCCCTAGGCAAGTGGCTGGCAAAAAAGGGGTATCTGCCCGACGTCGTGCTGTGCTCCACCGCCCAGCGCACACGCGAAACGCTTGATGGGCTAAGACTCGGCGCGGTGCCGGTGAAATACCTCGACGCGCTTTATCACGCGTCCACAAACGTCTTGCTCGAAACGCTGCAAGAGGAAGCCGTTGGAAAATCGGTGCTGATTATCACCCATAATCCTGGCTGTGCCAATTTCGCTGATCGGATTCTCAGCGACCGGCACGACCACGAACAATTTCACGATTATCCCACCGGCGCGACACTGGTGGCTGATCTGCCCGCGCAAAGCTGGTCCGAGGTGGAATTCCACCGCGGCGATGTTGTCGATTTCGTGGTGCCACGCGACCTGCTCGACTAAGGCCCAACACCAACTGACCCTTGCCGCCGACCTCGCATCAAACCACGGCGCGCGCGCCCGAATGCGCCACTTCGCGCTGGCCTACGCTTTCATGTATCCGCTCCGAACGGTCCTCCCCCACCACCCGGCGCCTTCGGACCCAAAAGAGCTTGCCCCAACTCATCCAAGTCCCCACCGACGGCGCGCTCGGATCGGTCGGAAAATCCAGCCGCCAGCCCGTCGGCAACGGTAAACCACAGCCCTCGGCCTTTTCCAGCATCCAGACCAGCGGAATATTGGCCAGTGGGCGCGCCGCATCAAACCCGCCCAACTGCCCGCCAATATCGCCGTGTGCGCCGGCAAACCACACCTGCTCAACCCGCGCCAACGCATCGTCGGGGCAATGCCAAAGCTCCGGCGCGAACGCCTCGCGCGTCTCATTCAGGGCCAGCGCATGAAACCCGTGTTTGATCGACGGGCCCAAAGCATGGTTGTGAAACTCATGCGCCGGTTCTGACCAACGCCACAAAATCGGTAGCCGCAATCCCAACGCCTTTACCGTGTCCCACACCCCGACCATCTCGATTTCCACCGTTTCGTGGCAATGCGCACGGCGAAAGGCCGCGCCTGCCCGACTGTCCGGCGCGGCTTGATAATGGCGATAGGCGGTCTGCACATTGCGTTCGGTCGCATACTCCGCCTTCAGCAACCCCACCTGATCAATCACGCCAGCCAACGAACGCACCGCAAAGGCACCGCGCGAATACCCCATCAGGAAAATCTTGTCACCGGGGCGATAGCGTGAGGACAGATAGCCATAGGCGCGCTTGATCTGGCGGTTGATACCGCGCCCCAGCATCACATCACGGGTCGCGCGCCAGTCCTCCCATTGCACACCGGACTCGTAATAGAGCGATACCGGCGCGCCGATCCGTGACAGCAGCCGATAGGTCAGCCCAGCATTGCTCTCGCGTCCCGGCATCAAAGAGGCCATGGTCCCATCCATGATAATCACATGGATGATCGGCCCACGGCCCCGCGCCAGAGCCGGTTTGCCGCCGCGCTGCCATGGCCTCAGCCAGTCAAAAAGCTTTTTACCCCAATGCCTTGGCATCTTGCATCATCTTCCAAACCCGCTCGGGCGTGAACGGCATATCGGCCTGCCGCACCCCCATACCCCAAAGGGCGTCGCCAACCGCATTGGCCACAGCCGCCATCGCCCCCACGGTTCCGGCCTCGCCACAGCCCTTCATCCCCATCGGATTGGCGGTTGACGGCACAGGCACGGTGTCAAACCCGATCATGGGCAGATCATTGGCGCGCGGCAAGGCGTAGTCCATGAAACTTGCCGTGAGCAATTGACCGTCATCGTCATGCACCACCCGCTCCATCAAGGCTTGGCCGGCGCCCTGCGCCACCCCGCCATGCACCTGCCCCTCGGCCAGCATCGGATTGATCAGATTGCCGAAATCGTCCACCACGCTATAGCGCTCCAATGTGACCTGCCCGGTTTCGCAATCTATCTCGACCTCGGCGAAATGCACCCCGTTGGGAAAACTGCGCCCCGGTAGCTTGGCCCGTTTCTCATGGCTCAGAAGATCACTGCGCCCGTCCTCACGCGCCATCTCGGCGGCTTCCAACAACGTCGGGGTCAGGTTAGACCCCGGTGCGCGAAACCGTTCATCATCAAAGCTAACCGCGTCCTCCTCGACCCCCATCTTCTCGGCCAGATACGCACCAAACGCCGCAATCATCGCCTCCGTCGTGGCCAAGGTGGCATGCGACTGGGTGGTGACAGACCGGGAGCCCCCGGTGCCACCACCCTGCGCAATAAGGTCACTATCACCCTGAACCACTTCAATTGCCTCTGCCGGAATCCCGGTCTGATCGGACAGGAATTGCGCATGAACGGTTTCATGCCCCTGCCCGTTCGATTGGGTGCCGACGAAAAGCTTCACTCGTCCATCCTCGTTAAACACTACCTTCGCGCCTTCCGCAGGATCACCCAAAATACTTTCAATATAGTAACAAAGCCCGAGTCCGCGTTTCTTGCCGTTTTGTTCGCTCGCCGCGCGCCGCGCCGCGAACCCATTGAGCTCGCCAAATTCGGCCCCGCGCTGCAAAACGCGGGCAAATTCACCAACATCAATCAACTCCCCGGTCAGGCTCTTATAGGGAAACGCTTCCGGCGCGATAAAGTTGCGCCGCCTCAGCTCCAGCGGATCAACCCCCAATTCGCGCGCCGCCCGGTCCATCATCCGCTCGATCAGATAAATCGCCTCGGGCCGCCCGGCCCCGCGATAGGCATCGACCGGCACGGTGTTGGTAAAATATCCCTCAACCTGCAACCAGACCGCGCCCATATCATAAACCCCGGTCAAAACCCGGCTGAACAACACGGTCTGAATAAGCTGGGCAAACTGGCTATTATACGCCCCAAGATTGCAACGCGTGTGCACCCGATAGCCGATGATCTTCAGATCCTCGTCAAACGCCAGCGCCGCATCATGTTCAAGATCACGCCCATTCGCGTCTGACATCATCGCCTCGCTGCGTGTCGACATCCAGCGCACAGGCCGGTTCAACATCCGCGCCGCCTGCGCCACCAGAAATTGCTCGGGATGCGGCTGTCCCTTCATGCCAAATCCGCCGCCGGTATCGGGGTTGGTCACCCGCACATTCTCGGGCGCGATCCCCAGCATCTTGGCCAACGCCGCCTTTGGCACCCAAACGCCCTGCGCATTCACCGCCAGATGCAGCCGCCCATCTTCCATTTCGGCGTAACAGCCGCGCGGCTCCATCGACGCCACGATGATACGGTTGTCTTCCACCGACAGACTCACGACATGCGACGCCCTCTCAAACGCCTCGGCCGTCGCCGCCTCGTCGCCAATCCCCCAATCAAACGCCCGGTTCCCCGGCGCCGCTTCGTGCAACGTGGTCTCGCCAGCCCCGCGCGCCAGCATCACCGGCAAATCTTCAATCTCGGGCATGATTATTTCGGCGGCGTCACGCGCCTGCTCGGGCGTGTCGGCCACCACCATCGCGATGATCTCGCCAACATGGCGCACCCGCCCTTCGGCCATCAACGGGCGCTTGGGGCGCGCCGATTTGCTGCCATCGCGGTTTTCGACCCCCATCGCCGCCATGCCCGCGGTAATCCCCGCCGCAACCAACCCGGCTCCATCCAGCACCAGATGCACACCTTCCGCCGCTTTTGCCTCTTCCAGATCGAGCGCACCCAACGCCCCATGCGCCACATCCGAGCGCAGGAAATGAACGAAAAGCGCGCCCTCCGGCGCGATATCATCCACATAACGCCCCTGCCCGGTCAGAAACCGCTGGTCTTCCACCCGCCGCACCGATTGCGATTTTCCGAATTTTTCCATGGTCCTGCCCCGCCTTGCCGCCCTGCAAAGACACAACCTAACGGGCCACGGCAGACAGGCAATCCCACCGCGTTCATTTTCTTGGCAAAAATGCTTATTGGCGCAACGTTTGCCCCAATTACCGGCTCACACATCCGGCGTTTCCCCGGCCAGGGTCACAACCTCTCCCAGACCATAGCCATTGAACGCCGTGGCAATGGCCAGCGAATACGCGCCCAGCCCTTGAAACAACACATAATCCCCCTCAGCAATATCGTGCGGCAACTCCACCGGCCCCGGCAGGCAATCCAGACTGTCACAGGTCGGCCCGAACACCTTGCGCACCTCACCTTGCCCCGCGCGGTCGTGTCCGTGCGGCGTCATCACCCTGATGCGATCACTGCCCGCAATATCGCGCAGCTCTGACAATGCGCCGTAAATGCCATCGTTCAAGAACACCGCCCCATCGGCGCGGATCGCCTTGACCCGCGTGGCCAGCGTAAAGCTCTCCGCCACCATCGCGCGCCCCGGCTCACAGACAAGCCGTACCGCGCCCGCCCCGAACGCCGCCCGCGTCTCGGCAGCAATGCGCGCGAAAATCGCCTCCAGATCCGGCGCAGCCCCACTGCGATGCGCCGCAAATCCGCCGCCCACATTCAACCGTTCCAAACGCACTCCGGCGCGGTTCGCCACCGCCGCGCACACCCGGATATACTCCGCCCAAGCCTTTGGGTCGGCGCATTGCGTGCCCGGATGAAACGTCATCGCTGGTGCAAAACCGCGCAGTGCAACCTCGCGCAGCAACGCCTCGGCCTCCTCGGGCGTCGCCCCGAACTTGGCCCCGAAATCATAGGCCGCGCCGGAAACCGGCAAGGCCAGCCGCACCGCCACTTCCTCGCCCGCAAACCGCGGCTTGCCCAACTTGTCGAGCTCGCCCATCGCATCGACCGACCACGACACCACCCCGGCCTCAACCCCCGCAGCCACCTCGGCGCACGAGCGCACCGGATTGTTGTAATGCAGCCTTGCATCAGGGTCTGCCGCGCGCGCCAATTCCATCTCGCGCGGGCTGGCCACGTCAAACGCGCCAATCCCCGCCGCCACCAGGTTTTCCAGAACCATCGGCGCCGCATTGGCCTTGACCGCATAGGTCACAAGCCCGTCAAACCCCGCCTGAAACCGCCTTGCCGTGGCCTGCAACACGTAAGGATCGAAATACATCACCACATGGTCGGGCTGGCTACGCCGCAGATGTGGGCGTGGATCGGTGAAGGTCACATCAGAAAACATCTCGGGCGCCTCAATCGCTGGTTTTCTTTTCAGTTTTTGCTGAAATCTTGTCGAATCTGCGTGGCATATTTGCTATTTTGTCAGAAATCCTCGTCATAATGATCGGCAAACCATGCAAATTGACGATACTGACCGCAGCCTGTTGGCGCTACTGGCCGAAAACGCCCGCAGCCCCGTCGCCACTCTGGCGCGCAAGCTGAACCTCGCGCGCACCACCGTGCAGGCCCGCATCGAACGCCTCGAAGCGCGCGGCGTCATCGCGGGCTATACCCTGCGTCTGGGCCACCCAATGCGCGCCTCGATCCGCGCCACCGTGCTGATCTCGATCGAACCACGCAGCCAACCCACGGTGATGGCGCGTCTGCGCGCGCTGCCCGTGGTCGAACAGGTCCACACCACAACGGGGCGTTTTGATCTGATCGCCACACTGACCGCGCCCACAACCGAAGCACTCGACACCACCCTCGACAGCATCGCAGAAGCCAAAGGCGTGCGAAGCTCGGAAAGCTTGATCCACCTGACAACCAAGATCGACCGAACCACTTGAACCCGACATGAGGTCTTGTGTCCCCCTTGGCATCACCGGGGGGCCAGCAGGCCAAGCTCATTTCATTTTCAGTTGCTATTTAGGTAAATGAATTGTGTTATTGTTGCGATGAGTGACATTAAGACTAGTGAATATGTATTAGATGCAAGCGACCGGATCATTTCGGTAAGTCCACAGTGGGACCAATTTGCAATTGAAAATGACACGCCCGGTGCAATGGCAGAAAATGTCATCGGGCGACAAGTCTGGGACTTTGTCGAAGGCCTTGAAACCGCCTCGTATCTGAACGCGATCTTTTTTGCGTGCCGGATGGATACTGAAAGTTTCGATATTCTCTATCGCTGCGACGCCCCTGAAATAAAAAGAATGTTTCGTATGTCCGTGCATCCCGAAGAAAAGGGCGTCCTGACATTGCGCCATGACCTGCTTCACTCAAAATCACGCCTGCATACGAATAAAGTCGAAGTCTTTACCGATCACTATGACAGCACGAGATGTTCGGTATGTTGCTCATTTCTGATAGGTGAAAACTGGATCGATGTCTTTCCATATCTGAATGATCGGTATTTCCCCAAAAGCTACTCGGTTTGCCCCGCGTGTCGGGAACTCGCCCAAAAAGGCATTGATCAAATGACCCATAGGGACGGCTCAACCAAAGTGGTGAGGTTTCCAAGCTCATCCAATTGAGAAATTTAAGCCAATCTTCAAAAAGGCGCTATACGGCCAACACATTGTTTTCGCCCTTATCCCTGCCCCATTAATCCCATGCGCCGGAACAGCCATATCTGAAACAGACAGACCACCACCAAAAGCCCACACACCGCCCAGAACGCCCAAGACACACCATCCCCCGGAATCCCGCCCACGTTGATCCCCAACAGCCCGGTGATCAGCCCTAGCGGCAGGAAAATCGCCGCCACCACTGACAAAACCAACATCTGCCTGTTCATCTGTTCGGCACGCAGGTCGGCAATCTGGTCGTGGATCACCTGTGCGCGGTCGCGGATTGCGTCCAATTCCTCGGCCAGCCGCGTCACCCGCTCTGACGCCTCTCGCACCCGCGCCCGCCCGCCGCGCTGCTGCCAGGGCAGTTCTTCGATTTCAAACGTGGTCAACGCATCGCGCTGCGGAAACATATAGCGACGCAGCACAATCGCCATACGTCGTGTATCCGCCAACACCCCGCGCCCGGCCACGCGCCCGCCCTCCAACACCTGATCCTCCAAATCATCAATCCGCTCGTTGAGCGCCATCACCACCGGCTCGGCCCGATCCGCCAGCCTCAGCGCGATGCGCGCCATCAATTCGCCGGGGTCGGGCGCGCCATGCCCGGCCAATATTTCTGTGATCACATCTCGCACCGCGTAAAGCGGGCGGCGCTGCAATGTGATCACTAAACGCTCCGACAGATACATGCGCAGCGAAACCATGTCCTCGGGTTCAGACCCCGGCGTCAGGTTCACGCCGCGCAGGTTCATCAAAACCGTATCGTCATGCACCGTGCAACGCGGTCGCGTTTCCTCTGCCGTCAGCGCCGCAATCACCAGCGGGTCAAGCCCGGATTTGGCAAACCAGCCTTCGATGTCCTCATCGCGCCCTGAAAGATGCACCCAATGATACCCCTCCGCAGGCAGATCGCTCATGCCTAAAGGCGTGGCAATCTCTGCCGCTTTCCCCGGTCGCCCCAACCAAAACGCCTTTGCTTCACTCATCAACCCACTCCCTTTTGCGCTGCCCGGCTCAATACCAAACCAATACTAACGGCGAAAACTGCCCTTGCCGCTTTTCCTTTGCGCCCTCATTGGATAGAGAAACCCTAAACGAGACGCGGATCAAGCAGGACACTTTGATATGGCGATGGACAAGACATTCAACGCGGCCGAGGCCGAAGCGCGCATCTATGACGCATGGGAGCGCGCAGGCGCCTTCCGGGCGGGCGCAAACAAGTCGCGCGATGAAACCTTCACCATCATGATCCCGCCGCCCAACGTCACGGGCGCGCTGCATGTCGGCCATGCCTTTAACAACACGCTTCAGGATATCCTGATCCGCTGGCACCGCATGCGTGGTTTCGACACCCTCTGGCAACCCGGCCAAGACCACGCTGGCATCGCCACGCAATTGCAGGTCGAAAAACAACTGAAAGCCGCGGGCGAGCCGGGTCGACGCGAGCTTGGCCGTGAGAAATTCCTCGGAAAAGTCTGGGAATGGAAGGGCCAATACGGTGGCACCATTGTCGAGCAGTTGAAACGCCTCGGCTGCTCATGTGATTGGGACCGCAACGCCTTCACCATGGCCGGCGCCCCCGGCGACCCGCGCACAGGCCACGAAAACTCGCCCAACTTCCACGACGCCGTGATCAAGGTTTTCGTCGATATGTACGAAAAGGGCCTGATCTATCGCGGCAAACGCCTCGTCAACTGGGACCCGCATTTCGAGACCGCGATTTCCGATCTCGAAGTCGAAAACATCGAAACCCCCGGCCACATGTGGCACTTCAAATACCCCCTCGCGGGCGGCGAAACCTACACATATGTCTCGAAAGACGAAGACGGCAACGTCCTCTTTTCCGAGGAACGCAACTATATCTCAATCGCCACCACCCGCCCCGAAACCATGCTCGGCGATGGCGCGGTGGCCGTTCACCCCTCCGATGAACGCTACGCCGCAATCGTTGGCAAGCTCTGCGAAATCCCCGTCGGCCCCAAAGAACACCGCCGCCAAATCCCGATCATCACCGATGACTACCCCGATCCCACTTTTGGTTCGGGCGCGGTCAAGATCACCGGCGCGCATGATTTCAACGACTATGCCGTCGCCAAACGCGGCAACATCCCCTGCTATCGCCTGATGGACACGCGCGGCCACATGCGCGCCGATGGTGCCCCTTACGCCGATGAATCCGCCAAGGCGCAGGACTATGCCCGCGGCACGCCCTTCACCGAAAACGAAATCGACGCGATCAACCTCGTGCCCGAAGACCTGCGCGGTCTGGATCGTTTTGAGGCCCGCAAGCTCGTGGTCCACCAAATCACTTCCGAAGGCCTCGCCGTCATGCTCCCCGAAACCGTCACTGATGACGACGGCAACGAGGAGACGCAATTGGTCCCATATGTCGAATCCAAACCCATCATGCAGCCCTTCGGCGACCGCTCCCAAGTGGTCATCGAACCGATGCTCACCGACCAGTGGTTTGTTGACGCCGAAAAGGTCGTCACCCCCGCGCTCGAAGCCGTCCGCACAGGCAAAACCAAAATCATCCCCGAATCCGGCGAAAAAACCTACTACCACTGGCTTGAGAACATCGAACCTTGGTGCATCTCGCGCCAACTTTGGTGGGGCCATCAGATTCCGGTCTGGTACGGGCTCGATCTTGCTGGAAATGGCTTTAGCGACGACGAAAACGATGGCGCGCTCGATCTGGTCGAAATGGGCCGCTTCCTGCTCGACCAATCGCTTTTGGTCGGCGACGAGATTCACCACGCCGCCACCGATCTCGAAACCGTCACCTCTCGCTTCAAGGACAATCTGGCGACGCTTCCCACTCCGCTCAACCACGCGCGTGTCACCGAGGTAGAAGATCGCGCCGCCGCGATCCAAGCGCTCGCCGCCTCCCTTGCTGAGTATGAATCGAGCCAAGACCCGACTGACCTGATCTATCCGGTCTGGCGCGACGCCGACGTGCTCGACACATGGTTCTCCTCCGGCCTCTGGCCTATCGGCACACTGGGCTGGCCCGACTGGGACGAAAGCACCTCCAAATACTTCCCCACCGATGTGCTCATCACCGGCCAAGACATCCTGTTCTTCTGGGTTGCCCGCATGATGATGATGCAGCTCGCCGTGGTCGATGAAATCCCCTTCCACACGGTTTACTTGCATCAACTCGTGCGCGACGAGAAGGGGCAGAAAATGTCCAAGACGCGCGGCAACGTGATTGACCCGCTCGAAATCGTTGATGACTTCGGCGCCGATGCCTTGCGCTTTACCATGGCGCAAATGGCGGCCATCGGCGGCGTGCTCAAACTCTCGACCGACCGGATCAAAGGCTATCGAAACTTTGGCACCAAACTCTGGAATGCCTTCAGCTTTGCCAACCATTACGAGATCAAATCAACCGGCGATCAAACCCCGCCGAAACCCGAATTGACCCTCAATAAATGGATCATCGGCGAAGTTGCCAAGACCCGCGCCGAGGTTGACGCCGCCCTTGAAAGCTATCGTTTCAACGATGCCGCCAACGCGCTCTATGCCTTTACCTGGGGCAAGCTGTGCGACTGGTATCTGGAGTTCTCCAAGCCCATCCTGCAAGGCGACGATGCAACCGCCAAGGCCGAGACAGAAGCCACCCTTGCATGGGTTCTCGACCAAGCCCTGATCCTGCTGCACCCGATCATGCCCTTCATCACAGAAGAGCTTTGGGATCAAACCGCGACCCGCCCCAAAATGCTGGTCCATGCCGATTGGCCGACCTACGGCGATGAATTGGTTGATGCCGACGCGGACCGCGAAATGAACTGGGTCATTTCGATGATCGAATCCACCCGTTCGGCGCGTCAGCAAATGCACGTCCCCGCCGGGCTAAAAGTCCCGATGGTTCTGCGCACCCTTGACGACGCAGGCCGCACCGCATGGGCCAATAACGAGGTGATGATCAAACGCCTTGCCCGGATCGACAGCCTGACCGAAATGGCCGATTTCCCCAAAGGCACGATCACCATCGCGGTTGAAGGCGGCGAATTCGGCCTGCCGCTGGCCGATATCATCGACATCGACGAAGAAAAGGCGCGGCTTGAAAAATCCATTGGCAAACTGGCCAAGGAAATCGGCGGTCTCAAGGGGCGGTTGAACAACCCCAAATTCGCCGAAAACGCGCCCGATGAAGTGGTGGAAGAAGCCCGCGAAAACCTGCGCGCCC
Source organism: Rhodobacteraceae bacterium LMO-JJ12 (assembly GCA_021555075.1). Classification (NCBI taxonomy): domain Bacteria; kingdom Pseudomonadati; phylum Pseudomonadota; class Alphaproteobacteria; order Rhodobacterales; family Paracoccaceae; species Rhodobacteraceae bacterium LMO-JJ12. The sequence continues at coordinate 816,317 of JAKGBX010000002.1, read as the reverse complement.
GCGAAGAGGAAGACGCCACGCTGAAATCCGCGTTGGCCCGTTTGCAAGAGGTCGGCTGAAACCGCCAGCGAGCCCGGCTATTGCCTGCCCCTGGGCTGGCGAAGGCCCGGCGCCCTCGGCTTAAGTCCGGGCTTCGCATTGTCCCTGCCGCGCGCTGCGTTAAGTAAATTTCGCGTTAATCGACACGATTTCACCCGGCAGCCGCATGTCAGCCGGGCAGCAGCCGGGAGTCACCCCCCGGTTTTCACACCAAAAATGTAGTTAACGCTACCGCGCGCACAGTTAACAAACCGAACCGCGACTCGCCCCGTAGGGCCGGGTATTTCGATCTTCTGACCGTGCTCCAAAATCAACCGAACTTAGCCGCCCGCTTGGCCATATTCGCAGCGATCACCTCCATCTGATGCGGCTTGCCGATCAGGTCGGTTTGCTCGCGACTTTCGGCCATCAAGACCGCATCTTCTCCCGCCCCGCTTTCGGCAACGCCAATCAACCGCTTGGCCGCACGCACAGCACTCGGGCTCTTGCCTGCAATCTGCGCCGCCAAGTCCTGCGCCGCCGCCAAAGGATCATCAGAAAGCTCGGTCACAAAGCCCCAGTCCACGCCCTGCACAGCACTCACCGGTTCAGCCGTATAGGTCATCCGCCGGATCACATCCGAACGCATCAATTGCGGCATCAAAACCATGCCGCCCATATCCGGCACCAAGCCCCATTTCATCTCCATCACCGACATCTTGGTTTCCGGGTCGGCAATGCGAATATCCGCCCCCAGCGCCAGTTGAAAACCCGCGCCATAGACAACACCGTGAAGCGCTGCGATCACTGGCACCGGCACCCGTCGCCAGACCAACGCAACCTCTTGATAAAGATTGGTATTCTTGTCCTTCCAGCGCGGCATAACCGCCGCTTCGGGGTCTTTTCCTGCCAACATCGCAAAGCTCGCGACATCAAGTCCCGCACAAAATGCCCGTCCCTCACCAGACAGCACCACAGCGCGCACATCCGCGTTGTCGCAAAGCGCCTCACCGGCCTCCACAATCGCTTCCGCCATCGCCATATCCACCCCGTTCATCTTGTCGGCACGGCTCAACGTGACATGGGCAACATGGTCTCGAATTTCAGTGATAACGCGGGCCATCGGCAATCCTCCAATTGGTTGCACAACAAACTGCCCGTAAAGGCGGAATTGGAAAAGCCCTAACCCTACGGCACGAGCCTCTCCACAGCCCGCATTGCCCCCGCCGCCTTGTCATAAACCAACGTCAAAATCCGTCGCCCGCCGCCGGTTTTCGCCGCGATTTGAGGCAGGCTTCGGACCGTGCCGGCCGCCACTGCTGCGGCAATAAACCCGCGTCTTGAAAGGTTCGCCATAAATGCTTCTCCAGTTGCGAATGACTCTCATCTAAGTATCGCAAAAGCCCCATTCAACATCTTGCCCGACCCATGCCGAAAGGGTTAACTCGCCTCCATGAACAAAGATTCCGCCTCCGGCCCCCGCCTGACACCCCTCGCACTGTCCCTCCCCGCCGCCGTCCCCTTCGTCGGCCCCGAGGCACAAGAACGCCTGCAAGCCTTTGATTTCAAATCACGTTTAGGCGCTAACGAGAACGTTTTCGGCCCCTCTCCCAAGGCCATTGAGGCGCTGCAAAAGTCGGCTTGCGACATCTGGATGTATGGCGACCCGGAAAGCCACGATCTGCGCGCTGCACTGGCCGATCACCATAATGTGAAGCCGGAAAATATCGTTGTAGGAGAAGGCATTGACGGCCTTCTCGGCTATCTCGCCCGCCTTACGGTTGGCCCCGGCGACAAGGTGGTCACATCCGATGGAGCCTACCCCACCTTCAACTATCACGTCGCCGGATTCGGCGGGGAACTGGTCAAGATCCCGTATGAAAACGACCGCGAGAACCTCCCGGCGCTGATCGCCAAAGCTCGGGAAACAAACGCAAAACTGATCTATTTCGCCAATCCCGACAACCCCATGGCAAGCTGGCTCACCGGTGCTGAAGTCGAAGCCGCGTTGGACGATATCCCTCCCGGCACCCTCCTCGTCCTCGACGAAGCCTACATTGAATTCGCGCCCGAAAACGCCGTTCCCCAGATCGCCATCGACGATCCCCGCGTGATCCGGATGCGCACGTTTTCAAAGGCTTATGGCATGGCTGGTGCGCGCGTCGGCTATGCCATGGGCGCGGCCGAAACGATCACCGCCTTTAACAAGATCCGCAATCATTTCGGCATGAACAGAAGCGCGCAGATTGCTGCACTCGCCGCGCTGGAAGATCAGCCTTGGCTTGCTCAAACCATTGCAAACGTGGCGCAATCCCGAGAAGCCATCGCCCGAATCGCCGCCGATAACGGCCTCACCGCGCTGCCCTCGGCGACCAATTTTGTCGCTATCGATTGTGGCGCCGATGCCGCCTTCGCCAAATCCCTGCTCGATGCCCTGACCGCCCGCGCGATCTTCGTGCGTATGCCCTTCGCCGCGCCCGGAAATCGTTGCATCAGACTGTCTTGTGGTCGCCCGCAAGACCTTGCCCTGTTTGAAAAAACCTTGCCAGAAGCGCTGTCTGCCACGCGCGCCTGACCAAAGCTCACAAATCCTTTACCTCTTGTTCGTACCTCGCTGCTATACTGACGCAAGCGTATGTGTAAGAGGAGCCAGATATGCCGGATCAAACCCGCCGCGCCGCCGCGCCAGACTATACCAACGCCGCACTGACCATGGGTTTCGTAAATCTGTTCTGGTCGTTGCTGCTGATCTCGGCCAATTTCGGTCTGCCTGCGGCCCTGACCATTGCGGTTTTTCTCAACTACCTGATAACGCGCCTCGCCCACCATCGCGCTCGCATGGGTTAAAACACCGCACCAGTGGTGATACTGCCTAATATAAAAGGGCGCTGTGGCCGACACAAACCGCCGGGGGTCAGTCTTGTGAATCTTGGCCTCGATCCCGCTTGGCAAACCAGATAGCCAAAACTCAGGGTTTCGCCAACACCTGCGCCGCCGCCGACAACGCCCCTTGCCCATGCGGAATATCCAACGCCACGAATGCCGCCTCGATCCCGCCCAAAAGCCCCATGATCATCTGCGCATTCACATGTCCCATATGGCCCAGACGGAAAAACCCCCCGCCAGTCGGGTCGCCCTCCTCCGACATTCCCAATCCGATTCCCAAGGTCAGCCCGGCGTTCTCTTCCACCCATTGCCGCAGTCTCGGTCCATGCGGCAACCCGATCCGCAAGGCCGTCACCGCCCGCGACCGGTGCGCGCGATCGCTCACGTTCAGTGACAGCGGCCCACCCTCGCCCCATGTCTCGCAGGCGCTCCAGATCGCCCGGGCCAACCGGTCGTGCCGCGCCCAGACCGTTTCGATTCCCTCAGCGCGAATCAGATCAAGCGCGGCACGCAAGCCAAACAGGTGGTGCGTCGGCGCGGTGCCGCCAAAATGCTGATAGAACATTTCCGGATCAAGCCGTGGTGCCCAGTCCCAATAGCGGCTCACCCGCGGCATCGCATGGCGCACCGCTTCGGCCTTTTCGCTCACGAAAACAAAGCCCATACCGGGTGGCACCATCAGCCCCTTTTGGCTGGCTGTCACGGCCACATCGACGCCCCAAGCATCCATTTCGAACCGGTCACACCCCATTGAGGCGATGCAATCGACCATCAAAAGCGCCTCATGTCCGGCCGCGTCCATCGCTGCACGCAGGCTGGGAATATCGTTCAGAACTCCGGTTGACGTATCAACATGCGTCGCAAGAACCGCTTTGATCCGCCCCGCCTTGTCAGCCCTCAAAGCCTGCGTCACCGCCTCAACATCAAATGTATTGCGCCCGAAATCCAGAAGCTCAACCTCTGCCCCCAGACCCTCGGCCATCTCTGCCCAGCCATGACCAAATCGCCCGGTCGCCGGCATCAGAACCCGATCACCCGGGCTCAAGACATTGGCCAGAGCCGCTTCCCACGCGCCATGCCCATTCGCGATATAGAGGGCAACCTTGCCGTCGGTTCGCGCCACATAGCGCAGGTCAGGCAGGATCAAGGCCGTCATCTCCACCAGTTCACCGGCATAGATGTTGGGCGCCGCGCGATGCATCGCGCGCAACACTTCCTCGGGCATCACGGACGGCCCCGGGATGGCAAGATATGAACGACCACCCGCATCCGACATGCGCGATTCTCCTATCGTGTTTCAATCGCGACCCTACCGGTGACGCGCCCCGCGTCAATCCCACCGCAAACGTCCCACCACATCCACACGCTTGCCCTCGGCGGCGCGCTTCTCTACATGGGGAAGACCCGCAGGCTCCGCCATGCCTGCCTGACGCGATGAGCCCGGATGTGCGCATGACGCCGATCGCCAGATTGAAAGCATGGGAACGCGAATTGCGGCCTCAAAAGCTCTCTGCATTCGCCAACGCGCAGGACCGCAGGCGCGCAGAGATCTACGAACTGTGGCTCGATCATGGATTCCTGCGCCGGGTCTGGAGCAATTTCCATCAGATTGCGCCCGGTGTCTTCCGCTCAAATCAACCCGACCGCAAGCGTCTCGAAAAATGGAAGGCGCGCGGCATCAACACGGTTCTCAACCTGCGCGGCGGCCTCAGCCCGGCGCCTATGGTGCTTGAGCGCGAGGCATGTCAGGATCTTGAAATCGACCTGCACCAACAACCCCTCGCCGCCCGAGAAGCGCCTGAACGCGAAAATCTGCTCGGTCTGATCGCCCTGTTTCGCACCCTGCCGCGCCCCTTTGCCATGCACTGCAAATCCGGCGCCGACAGGGCCAGCTTTGCCTCCGCCATCTATCTGCTTACACAGGAGAACGCGCCTGTCTGCGAAGCGCGCAAGATGCTCTCGCCCCGTTTCATCCATTTCAAATGGACCCGTACGGGAATTCTCGACTACATACTGGACGTCTACGAAGCCCGCGACCGTGCCGAGCCGATCCCCTTTGAAGACTGGATCGCTGAGGAATATGACGCCACCGCCCTGCAAGCCGGGTTCGACGCGAAACGAGGCCGGAAATGACCCAGCCAACCAAAACGCCGCCCGACAATAAGACCAATAATTCTGACAGCAGCCGCACGCTGATGCTCTGGCTCTGGCGCGGGTATCTCAAACGGCATTCCCCCGTGCTTGGTCTGGCGCTTCTGTTGATGGCGCTGGAAGGCGGCATGCAGGGGGCGCTGGCACTGATGATGCGCCCGATGTTCGATCAGGTCTTTCTCGCAGGTGATCGCAGCGCGCTTCTCTGGGTCGGGTTTGGTGTTCTGGCGATTTTCGTGATCCGCGCCATCGCTGCCGTCGGGCAGAAAACCGCGATGGCCTATCTCTCTCAGAACACAGCCGCCGAGATGCGCGCCTCCCTGCTTGACCGGATGATGGTGCAGGACGGCAGCTTTCATCAGACCCACCCGCCCGGCTTCCTGATTCAGCGTGTTCAGGGCGATGTCACGCAGGTCAATCAGGTCTGGCCCAACATCCTCACCGGCGTGGGCCGTGATGTGATTTCTCTGGTGATCCTGATCGGGGTAGCGATTTCGGTTGATTGGCGCTGGACGCTGGTGGCACTGATCGGCGCGCCGGTGCTGATCGCACCCAGCCTGATCGTGCAGCGATTTGTGCGCGCCCGCGCCCGCGAAGCCCGTGATCTCGCCGCCCGTCTTGCCACGCGGCTCGATGAGGTCTTCCACGGCATCATCCCGGTCAAGCTCAACCGACTTGAGCGCTATCAATCCGACCGTTACCGCAAGCTTTCCAAGGACCTGGTGCGGGCCGAGGTGCGCGCGACTGCCGGCATGGCCTCGATCCCCGGTCTTGTCGACGTGATGGCCGGGGTCGGCTTTCTCGGCGTGCTCTGGTTTGGCGGCGGCGAGATTATCGCGGGCGAAAAAACCGTGGGACAGTTCATGTCCTTTTTCACCGCCATCGGTTTCGCCTTCGAGCCGTTGCGCCGCATGGGTGCCATGGCCGGGCTCTGGCAGGTGGCCGCCTCCGGGCTCGAACGCGTAAAGGTTCTGATGGATTCCGAGCCGACGCTGGTTTCCGCCAGCAAGCCTGTCGCCCCTCCCATAGGCATCCCCGGCGTGACGCTCAGAGATGTCAGTCTGTCTTATGGCGACACCAAGGTTCTGAACAACACCACGCTGACTGCCGAGCCTGGGAAGACAACCGCACTTGTCGGCCCTTCGGGTGCGGGCAAATCAACTATTTTCAATTTGCTCACCCGGTTGGTCGATCCGCAAACCGGCAGCGTCGTTATCGGCAATGTAGCAACCACCGACATGGCGCTCGATGGCCTTCGCGATCTGTTTTCCGTGGTCAGCCAGGATGCCGCTCTATTTGACGAAAGCCTACGCGAAAACATCCTTCTTGGGCGCAGCGACGTCAGCGACAATACGCTGCAAGCGGCCCTCAAAGCCGCCCATGTCACCGATTTCCTGCCCAAGCTTGAACAGGGCCTCGATAGCCCGGTCGGTCCTCGCGGCTCAAACCTATCGGGCGGCCAGCGTCAGCGCGTCGCCATCGCCCGTGCGCTCCTGCGCAACACGCCGATCCTGCTGTTGGATGAGGCCACATCGGCGCTCGATGCCCAATCCGAATCCGTGGTTCAAAAGGCACTCGATCAGCTCTCCAAGGGACGCACAACGCTGGTCATCGCACACCGACTGTCCACCGTGCGCAACGCCGACAAGATCATCGTGATGGACCGTGGCGAGGTGGTGGACCAGGGAACGCACGAAGAATTACTGGCACGCGGCGGGCTCTATGCGCATCTGCACTCGCTGCAGTTTCGCACCGACGGTCCTACCGCCGATAGCGTTGCGCTAGCCGCTCAGGGGAAGCGCCTGCGAAAAAGCGGAACTGGAGCACGAGGTTCCTTGCTCCCCGACGAAACCAGCCTTCTCGGGCGAATCTTCGGGCGCTGGTTCGGGCCATAGCGGGCAACCGCAAAAGCCGCTTGCGCCCAAGCGCACGGGCCATCACCACATCTTCCATCAGCGGAATATCGGCAAACCCGCCGACTGTGTCATAAAGCCCACGCGAGATCAGCAGCCCCTGATCGCCAAACGGCAGACCCAACAGCCGCGCGCGCAAATTAGCCCATCCCGCCACGATCCGCGCCGCCAAACCCGGCGCATCGAAAAGCAATCCAAACCATCCTGCCTTATCCGGTGCGTCGCGCAAATGCGCCAATACCGCCGCGCTCCAACCCGGCGCAAGCTGCGTATCGTCATGCAGGAACAACAACCATTCCCCCTGCGCCGCATCCGCGCCGCGCCGCAACTGCCCCCCCCGCGACGCCGCGCCCTCGACCACCACGGCCCCCGCCGCCTCGCCAATCGCCAGCGTTGCATCTTGCGAGCCGCCATCTGCGATCACAAGCTCACGGATCACCCCGGCTTCCAGCCCCTCCATCAAGGCAGCAAGGCAATCGGGCAGGCTCTCAGCTGCATTCAGTGTCGGAATGATAATAGAAACGGCAGCGCGCATCTTGCCCCTGTTATGTAACTTCGCAACTTCTATATTACACACAAGCGACAGACGGGAGAGAGTAATGGAACGCGCGATCTATCGCATCACCGGGGCCGACCGTGAACACTTTTTGCAAGGCTTGGTCACCAACGATGTTGCCGGGCTAAAGCAGGGGCTGGTCTATGCCGCGCTTTTGACGCCGCAGGGCAAATATCTGGCCGATTTCTTTCTGGTGCCCGCCCAAGACTCCATCCTGATCGACATCGCCGCAAGCATCGCCGCACCGACTATTCAACGGCTCACGATGTACAAGCTCCGCGCCGACGTGCAGATCTCCGAGACCGGTTTGCACTTGCATCGCGGCACAGACACCCCTCCCGCTGATGGCTTCACTGATCCGCGTCATCCCGCCCTCGGCTGGCGCGCTTACCGCGAGACACCGCCCGAAGCGAGCGAAGAGCTTCCCGACTGGGACACGCTCCGCGTCAAATACTTGATTCCCGAAACCGGGACTGAACTCACCCCCGACACCTTCATCCTCGAAGCTGATTTCGAACGCCTCAACGGCGTCGATTTTCGCAAGGGCTGTTATGTCGGTCAGGAAGTGACTGCCCGGATGAAACACAAGACCGAGCTGCGCAAGGGATTGGGCCTGATCCACCTCTCCGCCTCGGTTGCCCCCGGCACCGTGCTTACCTCAGACGGCAAACCGGCCGGGACAGTGCATAGCGTGGCGGGCGATCGCGCCATAGCTTATCTGCGCTATGATCGCGCGGAGAAAGATCTGATGGCCGGAGACACCCCCGTTGAATGGCTGCGCGAACCAATTTGAAAGCTCACGGCGCTTTGAAGACGGGGTCGGAGTACTCCGACCCCGCCCTTCGTGGCACACGTGAACCGATTGTTACCATTCTTCTTTATACCCACGAATACCGAAGGGTCCGTCCCTAACGACTGGTTGGCTACCTACACGCACTAACACTTTAAACATGCCAGCCAACGAAAGCGTCCATCGGATAGTAAGACTATGGCGAACGGTTGACGTGCTGGTTAGGGGAAAAACCACAATGCCTTCCCACTATCCGGCGCCGGAACGAAAAAAACCCCGCACATGCAGGGCTTTCAAGGCATTTTGACAGGTTGGTTTCCCGACGCTCAGGCGCGTTCCGAATATTCCATGGTCTCGGTGTTTACCACGATGTCTTCGTCCTGGCCCACGAATGGCGGCACCATCACCTTAATTCCATTATCCAGAATCGCCGGCTTGAAACTGTTGGCAGCCGTCTGACCCTTCACCACCGGTTCAGTCTCGACCACTTTACAGATCACCTTCTGAGGCAATGTCGCATTCAACGCCTCTGTGTCGTGGAATTCTACAAGAATGGTCATGCCATCCTGCAAGAACGGGCGACGCTCACCCAGAATCTCTGCCGGTAGTTCGATTTGCTCATAAGTTTCTGAATCCATGAACACCAGCATACCGTCGTTCTCATAGAGAAACTGCTGATCTTTCTGCTCCAGACGCACGCGCTCAACCTTATCGGCGCTTCTAAACCGTTCGTTAAGCTTTGATCCATTACGAAGGTTTCTGAGTTCGACCTGAGCAAAGGCACCGCCTTTTCCGGGTTTCACATGATCCACCTTAACAGCGGCCCAAAGCCCGCCATTGTGCTCCAGAACATTTCCGGGGCGAATCTCATTTCCGTTGATTTTCGGCATTACAGCAAAACCTTGTCAAAAGCTTGATCGGTGTGTGGGTGCACCTATATATGGGGTTAGCAATGAGGGCAAGAAGACGAAATCTCGTGCTGCACCTGCAGAAGATATGCAACAAATGCATGGATGCTATGCAATAACGGGCTACCAGAATCATCTGGAAGTCGTCATAAGAGGCCTCACGCCGGAATTACAAGAGCAATAAAAAAGGACGAAACATGAAAGATTTCGTTGACGGCACAGCCTTCAATAACGAGCAAGGCAACCGTGCACGCAAACTCTTCGCAGCTGTCGTACTGGCTGCGCTCGACGATGCTATCGCCGATGACAAGAAGTATGGAAATGGCCCCGAGCAAATCGCGCGTTGGGCGCGCTCTCGCGATGGGCGCGAGGTACTCAGCTGTGCCGGGATCGACCCTAACGAACGGGTTGTGACCGGTCTGATGGATTTTGTCGGCAAGGGTGTGCGCACCTCTGTCGCTCTCTCGCGCGAAGAAAGCGAACGCCGCAACGCTGCCGCACAACAAGCAGAAGCTGCCTGAGACCAATAGACTGCCAACGATCAGTGAAAAGCCGGCCCCTGCTCTCTCAGCGGCCGGTTTTTTCTTGGCTTTTCGAAATAGCACGCATCGCTTATGCACAGATCCAGGCATCAAGGGGCGCGGCTGCGTGACGAAATCCATCATGATCCAGGGCACCGGCTCGAACGTGGGGAAATCCATGCTCGTGGCCGGGATTGCGCGGGCCTTGGCGAATCGCGGGCTCTCGGTCGCCCCGTTCAAACCACAAAACATGTCCAACAACGCCGCCGTGACCAGCGATGGCGGCGAGATCGGGCGCGCTCAGGCGTTACAGGCCATGGCCGCGCGCCGCACCCCTCACAGCGATATGAACCCGGTACTGCTGAAGCCCGAATCCGAAACCGGCGCACAGGTAATCGTACAGGGCAAACGCGCAGGCCAACTTGAGGCGCGTGACTACACTGCGGCCAAGCCAAATCTTCTTCCGATCACGTTGGAAAGCTTTCACAGGCTGGCCCAAAGCGCCGATATCGTTCTGATCGAAGGCGCGGGCAGCCCGGCCGAAGTCAACCTGCGCGCTGGTGACATCGCCAACATGGGCTTCGCCCAAGCAGCCAACGTTCCGGTGGTTCTGTTGGGCGATATCGACCGGGGCGGCGTGATTGCCCAGATCGTCGGCACCAAGGCGGTGCTCTCGCCCGCCGACGGCGCCCGGATTAAAGGGTTTGCAATCAACAAGTTTCGTGGTGATGTCGCGCTCTTCGACGGTGGCCTCGCCGCCATAACACAGCATACCGGCTGGCCTTCATTAGGTGTGCTGCCCTGGTTCCGCGATGCCTGGCGCCTGCCCGCCGAAGATATGATGGACCTCTGCACCGCCTCGTCCGGCGGCACCTACAAGATCGCCGTGCCGCACCTGAGCCGTATCGCCAATTTCGACGATCTCGACCCGCTCACCGCAGAGCCCAACGTGGCGGTCGAAATCATCGCGCCCGGTCGCCCCCTCCCCGGCGATGCCGATCTGGTGCTGATCCCTGGCACAAAATCCACCATTGCCGATCTGGCGTTTTTCCGTGCCCAAGGCTGGGATATCGACCTTGCGGCGCATCTGCGTCGGGGCGGGCATGTGCTGGGCATTTGTGGTGGCTTTCAGATGCTGGGCAAGCGCATTTCCGATCCCGACGCCGTCGAAGGTCCGCCCGCAACGGTGTCAGGGCTGGGCCATCTCGATGTTGAAACCCTCATGCAAGCGGAAAAACACCTTGCCCTGCACCAAGCCAGATATCTGCCCACCGGTGCCGCCGTGGATGGCTATGAAATTCACATGGGCGAAACCACAGGCCCCGATTGCACCCGCCCCTGGCTCGATCTTGCAGGTCGCCCTCACGGCGCCACCTCGCCGGATGGCCTTGTGATGGGTTGCTATCTGCACGGACTGTTTCGCGCCGATGCATTCCGCGCAGATTTCCTGACACCACGGGGCGCCACCATCAGCGAAAGCTACGACGCCCAAACCGACGCCGTTCTCGACCGGCTCGGCGCCCATATCGCCGCGCATCTCGATCTTGATCTGCTTCTGGAAATGGCCGGGACCGTCTGAGCGTCAGTCCAACTCGCGGGCCGCCAGCGAGCGATGGATCTCGCGCCGCACCAGCTTGCGCACGTTACGCGTGATCCGCTCACCCAGCGAACCTTGCAGCTCCTGACGGACGATCTCGGCCACCATATCGCGCAATATATCTTCATCAATCAGCGATTCTTCACCGCCAAACAGATCGGTATCAGGCTCAAGCCCCTGTGACAGCTGCGGATCGGCCTCATCTGCCCAATCTTCAGGCTCGGGTTCCGTCTGAAACTCCGCTTCCGGTTCCGGCGCGGGCTCTGCATACACGGCGTCGGCCTGCGCGCCCGTCTCGATATCGGTATCGGCAAATTCAGACAGGTCCATCGGCGGTTCAACCGCCTGATCACTGACCAATTCGGCCTCTTCCATGGCCTCCTCGGCGTCCCAGCGCGACACCGTCACATCGCTGTCTTCCCAGTTCAGCGATTCTACCGGCGCACCCGCATTCTCATCATCGCCGATACCATCGGGCTCCCAATTGTCCTCGCGCTCGGCCACGGCCGCTTCCAGACCGGCAATCCGGTCCTCCAGCGTCGACATTTCAGGGGCGTGCGCGGCATCATCGGAATGAACAAACGACAGGCCGCCCGGCCCCGTCGCATCCCCATCCTCACCGGCATCCTCAACCAAATCGTCGAGCACGCTTTCAACTGCGCTTTCTTCGGCTATATCGTCAATCAACGCCTGCAGATCATCCCCGGCCACATCGTCGGCACCCGTATCAATCGGCGCCTCGTCGACATCGCCCGCGTCATCTTCCACACGAAGCGCCGGAGTCAGCACCAGAATCTGGGCCTCCTGCGCTTTGATTTCTAGCTTGGCCTGCACGGGATCTTCGGCTGATTCCGCCGTTTGCGCCCGTGGCTCGCTCACGTCGGGAAGCCGCTCGGCGCGCGCATTTTCCGACACAAGCCGCCGAATAGAGGACAGCACGTCCTCGATTTCCACATTGGTCACGGGGTCATTCATCTGTATTTACCACTACTCGCCTCGCCCCGATTGTAACCCGGGGGCGGGATTCTCACAACAGATAGGGCGATTTTTACTCTTTCCCCAGTTTACGCAGCACTTTATCCAACTTTTGGCCCTGCTTGCTGTAGAGCGGAGGCGCAGTTTTGACCATGTTGTAATACGCCGCCGGATCATATTGTGGCACCCTCAGCTTCATGCGATCGGCAGTCAGCATGCCCATCGACGAAAGCAGCAGATAAGCCGCTACATGTTCGTCGATCGTCGCCGAAACCAGGTTGGCGCGGGCGTCGAGAAGCTCCTGCTCGGCGTCAAGCACATCAAGCGTGGTGCGCGCGCCCAAGGTGGCCTCTTCGCGCACGCCTTGAAAGGCCACGCTGCTGGCCCGAACCTGCTGTTCACTGGCGCTGATGCTGGCCCGCGCCACCTGAAGCTGCGCCCAGGCATTGCCGGCATTCAGCGCCAGCGCATGGCGGACCTGATGCAACCCAGCCCGCGCCGCATCCCGCTGCGCCATTGATTTGCGCACAATCGAAGTCAGCCGCCCACCCTGATAGATCGGCCCGCTCACATCAACCCCGATGGTGCCGCCGTTGCTATAGCCTTGGCTCTTGAAAGTCTGGCTCAGACCGTAAGTGCCCTTCAGCTTGACCGTCGGTTTCATCGTCCCTTCGGCCACGAGAATGCCCAGCTCGGCTGCGGTCACATCATGCTGAACCTTGCGCATTTCGGGATGATAACGCAGCGCTGCGGCCTTGGCCTCTTCAACCGATCTGGCCGTATTCGGAATACGTGGCGGTTGCGCCAGGCGCCCAGGTGCGCGGCCCACTGCGGCGCGGAATTCTTCCACCGCCTGGGCCAGCCCGCCCTGCGCTGCCGCAAGCGCCGCACGCGCCCCAGCCAGCCGCGCTTCGGCAATCGACACGTCGGTGCGGGTCACTTCGCCCACCTCGAACCGGTCGCGCGCCGCACGCAGTTCCACGGTGATTACCCGCACGTTGTTTTCCCGCAATCCGACAAAGGCCTTGTTGCGCAGCACTTCCAGATAGGCAACAGCTGCGCGCAACAACACCTGCTGCTCTGCCGAAATAAGCGCCTCGCGCGTCGACAAGACCGCTTCCTTGGTGACATCGATGCGCAGATTGCTGGTACCGAAATCATAAAGCAGCACTTCGGCGGCGATCCCAATGGATGCAACGGTGCTGCCGCTTCCGACAGACGCTCCAAAGGTACTGCTGTAAGTGCGCCCAAAGCTTCGGGTCACATCGCTTGACCAGTTGAGAATCGGTTTGAGCGCCGCATAGGCCTGCGCAGTGTCTTCATCGGCGGCGCGCAGCAGAGCACGGTTCTGATCGATCAAACCGTTATGTTCATAAGCCGAGGCCATTGCATCAGCCAGCGTTTCCGCCGTCGCCGTCATTGGAGAAAAGACCATAGCAAGAGCCACGCCCGTCAAAGCCAACCTGGCTTTCCATCGCTTAACACTCATATGCACTGCTCCTGTCCACTCACTCGTGCGCGCGGCGGTCCGTCTGACCCAAACTCCGCGCCATTTGTCTGTCGCGATCATTGCCTGGCGTGCAATGATTACAGTGTAAACGCCGCCTGGCGCTCAAACCCGGGCAACACTGGCGCACCCGCGTTGAAGGCGAATCGCCAATTCATCTTGCCGTCAATTTTATAGCCAATCCGAACCACGCCCAGCGCACCTTCGGCAAAAAGCACGGCCATGCGACCGCCATCCTTGAGCTGATCCGCAAGACCATCGGGCAGGTGTTCCACCGCACCCTCGATACAGATCGCGTCATAAGGACCATGCAGCGGCGCACCCGCGCTCAGCGGCCCGGTGTGCACGATCACGTTGTCCGCCCCCTGCTCAGTCAGAATGCCCTGCGCTTCTTCGGTCCAGCTTTCGTTCTCTTCGACTGCCACAACGGCTTCGGCCATCCGCGCAATTACCGCCGCCGAATAGCCCAGCCCCGATCCAATATCGAGCACCAGGTCATCGCCCTGGACATCCAGCGCATCCAGCATCTTGGCCAGGGTGCGCGGCTCCAGAACGACGCGACCGCCGCCCAGTTCAATATCTTCACCGATATAGGCAGCTTCGCGTTTTTCGGCCGGAACAAAGGCCTCACGCGGCACTGCTAGCATCGCTTCAATGATGGGAAATTTGGTTACATCCGAAGGGCGGATCTGAGTATCCACCATAGTTGTCCGGCGCGCGGAATAGTTTGTCATGATCTCTGGCCTGTCGGGTTAGCAGAATCCTGTGGCCTGTTCTGGCATATATGCCCGGGCGCGGCAATGTCTGGCGGACCGCGCTGCCCGCGTAATCGCGTCGCATTCTAATTTCGGCATATTTATAAGCACCCTGCCCCGCATCACTTGTCCTGACCAAGTGCCACCCTGCGCCGCCTGGCTGTTTTGGCATCCACACACGGGCGCGTTTTGACGTCTGGACAAGCCCAGTGATTCCGGCAATAAGACGCCCCTAACACCACGGATGGCGAGTTGGCGGAGTGGTGACGCAGCGGATTGCAAATCCGTGAACACCGGTTCGATTCCGGTACTCGCCTCCAATCTTTTCAATGACTTGCGTCATGTTTTCATTCCTTGTGCTCGATTTTTGAAACAGGTGTTGAAACATTCACGTTTCCTTCTTGTTCTGTTCAAAGCGGTTCCGGGCGTCCTGCGCACGGGTTGCCAATTCGCGTTGGCGGATCAGTCCTCCGTATTTTTTCAGCATTTCTACGCCAGAGTGACCTGTGACGGCTTTCACCATCTCGTCGTCGCACCCTGACTGGTAAAGTTCGATTGTCGCGTTCTTACGCAGCCCGTGAGTTTTGTAGTTGGCCGCGTCAGGGTGCTGCATTGCTGCTTTCACCTTGCGCATTTCGTCGGCCACGGTGCGATAGCGAACAGGGCGTCCGTTTTTGTCCGTAATAACGGTCAGGCCATTTTTCTCGACAGACGCTAGGAAAACCTTGAGCCTGTCAGTCAGGGGGATCCACAAAGGCTTGTCGGTTTTGCCTTGAGTGAAGTCATAAGCCCCGCCTTTGATATGGCCCCAACCGATCTGCACCACATCACCGATCCGCTGCCCTGTGCCGATGCACAGTTCATAGACCAAGCGTGCGCGCGGCGTTGCGACCGCCTCAAACTCAGCCCGCACATCATCGGGCCACGGTTCCCAGCCTTCGCTTTCCTGTTTGAAAAGCGGAATGCCCTTGGCCGGGTTGCCATGTTCCTTCTTGAGAAAGCCAATCAGGCGGGCGTGGTTCATCAATATCACCATGACCTGCACCAGGTAATTCGCCTGTCTCCAATGGTCTGCATTAGCGCGGTGGAGTTCATAGATGTGCTGCGTCTCGATCCGCTGAGGGTCTTTCGCGCCCCAGATCGTGCGAATATGGCCGATGTATTTGCGGTAGTCGGACTTAGTGCGCGGTTTCAATTTCTTGAACGCATCGCTTTCAAAGTAGCTGAGAATCAGAGCCTCAAAATTGCGCTTCGATGGAATCGGCTCACGGCCCTTGAGCAACAGATTGTAATGATCCCAAAATTCCGTTGTTCCGGGTTCCTCTTTCATCATCACGGATTGCCCACGGGAACGACGAATAAAACGAATATAGCCCCGATCCGGATAAACGTATTTGGGTAAACCCTTCTTGGTCACTTGCCCATCCTCAAGTCGCTGTTCAGGAAGTCGTCACCGCCGTCAGGATCACCCATAGAGGCGTCGATAGTGACTGACATGTCTGGCTTGATCTCGCCCTTAACACGCGCCCAACCCGCTGCCCGCGCCTCACGAAGGAGCGCGGCCATAGTCTTGCGGGCAACGGTTTCAGGGTTAGCCATTAGTGCGCCCCCCACTTGGCTTGCTCGCGGATATGACGATGGCCTGATTCATTCTTAGCTGGCGTCCTCGGGGTAAGCTGCGTCCAGAACCTTGTAAGGGTGAACGTCCATGCGCGCACAAACCAGATTAAAGACCTCAGAGGCGTTGACCGTCAGAAAATGATCGGCGTGAAGGTGTTGCCGCAGGTTGCCGTAAGTGTCTCGGCTAGATCCAGGTTTCCACAACTCCTCAAACGTCCACCCCCCCGCCACTCCAAAAATCGTTTCGCCGTGGTTAAAGTGGAATGGGAGTCCGGGGTCACGCTTCGGCATGTTGAAGGTTGTCCCGCCGCCGCCTGCATGGGCGAAATTGGCAGAAGCTGCGAATGCCTCTTTCGAACCCATGTGCAGATTAATGAGCGTTTGCGCCATCGCGACTTCGATCATGTTGTGAAAAGTGAAACGGCGGTGCTTGCCTTGACCGCCACCGCCGGTGATTTTCTTGTGACCGATGATCAAATCGCGCTTTAGCCAGTTCTGAATCGAATCTGGCTTCGCGCCGGTCAGTTCGGACAGTTCCGACGCGCTGAATGTGTTGTTGATAGTTTTGCCAAGAATGGTCTGCATCGACTCGCCCTTACAGCTTATTAAGTGGTCAGTTGACCATTTATCGCCCATGCAGGCCAAAAGGTCAAGCGACATTTAGCCTCCCTTCCCATCTCCCTCCAAGCCCATCACGATATCGCCCGCCATGTCAGCGGCCAGCGAAAGAACGGTTGAACCGCCCAAGCGACCAAAGTCGCCGTTGTCCTCCACCGCCGCTTCGGACGCGATGCGAAGAAGGCTTTCGATCTGATAGGCACGAGATATCGCAGCCTCGATATGCGCCGGACGGGTCATGCCGCTTCTCCGTTCATGATTCTCATGTTCACCGCGTCCAGATCATTGGAAAGTCTCTCAGCGAGTTGCGAGGCAACCTCAATTACCGCAGTCATGGCGTTCTCGTGGCCCTCGTTGTCCAGATGCCCGATACCCTCCAGCATACCTTTGAGAAGGAGCGCGCTGTGTTGGCAGTTTGAAAGCGTCTTATCCATTGTCTCTGTCTCCTGGGGTTGTGCGCTGCATCCGTTCGCGGATTGCGCGGATAACTTCGCTGTTTTGCGAAGAATGGTTCTGTGCTGCCTGCGCCTTGATCCAGTCTTTCAGGTCAGGTGGCAGGCGTAGCTGCATTGGTTTCATTTGGTCCTCCATGGTAGCTATTTGCCATATATAGCAACTTGCCACCATTGCGCAAACCCTAAAAGAGTGGCAACTCGCCATCATGTCGGATTTTCCATCTCAAAAGCAGGATAAATTTGTGCTGCGCCTTCCAGACGGTATGCGTGAGCGTCTCAAGGATATCGCGGCCCAAAATAAACGAAGCATGAATGCTGAAATTGTGCAGGCGTTAGAGTTTCACCTATCTAGTGAAGAATATGCGACTGAACTTGATAAAGCGCGCGAGCAATGGCTCAGTGATCCAGATTTTGCCCCGCAGGACTATCCCGAGCTAACGAACCCAGAACTGCCCGCAACTAAAGGCGATATTGAGCGGATTTTGCTCGCATTCGAGAAGGCGATTAACGCAAAAGCCAGTTCGCAATAACCCCCCACAATTTGCCGGATTGCGACTGTTTTCTATGCGGGTAGGACAGTTCAAGTATGAGGTTGAGAGAGACGAAAAATGGACTGGATCCCTATAGTAATTTCCGCACTCGCTCTTCTGATATCCGTTTTATCTTTACATCAGTCCAAAACAACACAGCAAAGAACTTGGAGGCTGGAAGCAAAACGCAGTGCAACTAGGCTGCGCCTTGTAGTCGAAGGTTTGCCTGAGAGGATTGAGCGCACCAAGAAGTCCGCGCATGATAGTTTCGCGAGTAGAGGTATGTATCAAAGTGGCGCCAGAGAAAGCGACGACCGTAAAATTTGCGAAAATAAATTGGCCGTAGAAACACTTCGGAACGACCTTGAGGATGCCACCAAGAGCGTAGATTCCTTGTCCGACAAAGAGCTAGAGAAATGCCTTGTTGATTTAGAGGCTTTGGAACGCAAAATTACCGGCATCACAGGTTGGCTTGATGCGAGAGAATCGGAGCACAAAAAACTCGTTGATGAGCGCCGTAAAGAAATGAACAGATCGTTTTCAGACTAACGCGCCGATAGGTCATTTAGATCGGCGAATTTGCCGATGCTCCGATGCTTTGACATCCCAGCTTCGCGGGCTGCGCTGGACCTAGTATGGTCGCCCACACTAATGTTTTGGTTTGCACCGTGCTGCGGCTCAATCTGTTGCAGCAGCTCACCAGAGCGGCGAACAGCGCGCATTTTGAACAAGCGCCACTAAAACCTCGGCTAAAATGAATCTATTGTTCGCTATCCGTGACTGCTTTCTGAAATGCCTTCGGCAGCACGTAGCGCACTGGACGGTCAAATTCCTTGAAGCAGACTTCCTGATACGCCTCGTAAAAACTATCCCAGAATTTGAAATTAGCCGCATCTGTGTTCGCACCTGAGGCTAGGGTGAGGCCCTCAATCAAGCCTTCCATGTAGATTTGAATATCGGGTTGAAAGAGTTCGCGTGTGTCCATGAAAGTAAAAAATGCTATGCATCCGGAGTTGAGGAACTTTCCCGTTGTGTTAGCAGCAGCGCCAAACGGAACAAGACTAACGCTTGCAACTAGAAGAAACGCCTTCATCATCAATCTCCGAAACATAACACAACTAATCGCAGCCTATGCGAGTGAAACAAGCGGCGTCTAGTGAGAATGCGGCTACAAAAATTCCAGTTGAAACCAGTTTCATTCTGACCGTGCATAAAAGTCACCCCACGCGCGGTCTACGGCCTCCCAACCCCATACTTTTACCCTCCCCCTGCCCCTATCGGACTTTGCACATCCTCGGGGCTTAGGTAATCTCTGAGACACGGGCGCGCTAAACTTGGTTAAAGGAAACCAGTATGAGGTTTGCACTACTCGTTGCTGCCCTAGCACTAACTGGGTGCAAATCAGAGCAGGAATGCGCCGATGAAATGGAAGCTGACATTATGGGTTTCTATGAAGTCGCCATGAAAGCGGGTGATTACAAAATGGCGAAGTTAGCACTGGAAACATATCTAAGGCCCACCACTATCCGGCTCAATAAGCACATGGACGCATGTGACTATTATGCTGACCCTCCATACATCAGGAAGAAATAGAAACTGGCACTATCTCAAATCCTTCTATTCTTAATTCAGAAATTCGTTTGCGGGGTCGGGTTCGTCATCGTCGTTCCATTGCACCCGCGACCGATCGACCGGAGTGCCGCCCATAGATGAAAGGCAAAGGCGTAGCTGGGTAAACACGCCAAGCGGGCAATCCGGCTCAGTCGTTCTGATGCTCAGAAGGCTCGCCAAATAAACAAGCTGACGATCAGATTGCGCCAGCCAGGGCATGAGGTCCGCAAACTCGCGCCATTGTTCTTTTGCCATATCCGACAAGCCATCTGGCGTCTCGCCCTGCCCGCGATACCGCTTCGGGTTCTTCCTGTCGGCCCCAAGTATCTTTGCTTTCGCCTTAGGAAGTTGCGGATTTGCCATCTTATCTTTCCGAATGTTTCAACTGTGGACGTGTGCAAACGGCTCCCCGCGCCGGTCCCCAAGGAATTTTCCCCAGACTTTGGGGTGCCCCCTCCGCGCCTGATGTAGGTTGGGAGGGGGTTGGCACCTTGCCGAATTGAACGCCTGCGAGATACATGGGCCACGCATTCGGCTTTCCGTTGTCGGGCTGGATCATCGCCCTCATAAAGAGGCCCGTGTTCTTGTGCTGTTACGTGGCCGCACATTTCAGGAACCGGGCTGCGTTCTCGTCATAGACGCAACCGCCGATCCGATGCCGAATGTAGAGTTTCACGTATCCCGGCGTTGTGATGTTATCGTCCACAGTCACAGACAGGCCGGAGCGGATAGCTAAGATATAGGCCCTGTCCCAATCACCAAAGGCAATGGGGTGCTTGTTGGTCCCAATATCTTCCATGCCCTCGACAATCACGACAGGATAGCCAAGCAGAGAGCTGGGTTGTCCCATCGCCAGACCATCCGACCAGATATAATCGCCCGCCCCGTTCTTCAGCTTGCGAACCGCGCCTGCCGTGGCGCTGTTCATCAGCCACTTGCCGTTCGCCCGGTATCCTGCTTTCAGATCATAAACCATATCGGCCAGATTATCGCCGGGGGCGCTGCCGAGAGTGGACGCAGTCCCGCTGGCAAGATAGCGGAAGGCGTCTGCCGTTCGGCTTCCATCCGGGTCAGACTCGGGCGGCACGTTCAACAGGCCGCTTGGTTTGTCAGAGCCATTCCCCGAGACAATGGAACTCATCTCAGCTTCGCCAAGCGCCGTGCCTGCCTCGGTTTCAAACCACCCGGCAACGTCAATCATGGCGTCCTGAGACAGTTCCTCAGTCAGCTTTACATAGCTGTATGCTACCCCAAAGGTTGGCACCTTAGAGGCTAAGGTTGGTTCTGTCGTTTCAGTGCGGGTGTCAGTTTCGCCTACCCATCCAGACGTTGCGTCGGCATTGGAGAGGGGGAACTTCACATCACCAGAAGATACATTGACGACACGAACCACGTTGCGAAACGGGTTTGTGTCTTGCGCCCGTGCCAACAAGGGACCGGCGATGATCTGCGGCACGACATAGCCGCCCGCCGAACCGGTTAGTGTAGTGCCTGCCCTTTGCTCAGCCTCTTGCAACTCACCTTGAACGGAACGGCTGTGAGGTTGCCGCAGGAAGTTGCTAAACGCCTTGGCGTGGCCGCTGGTAGTCTCCATCCCATCCATGCGCGCTTCACCAACCGGCAAGCCGGGGCGTCGATCCAGTTGCCGTTGTGTGGCTTCTTGGGCGCGCGGCTCTCTGCTGCCTATTTCAGTGCGAGTGTCCTTCTCGAACCTGATCGCATCGAATGCGCCCAGCAGACCATCAACGGCCAACCCAACGCTTTCAGACGTTTCGTCGTCCCCCGTTTCCATCTTGTCGAGAGTGTTCTTAGTGGTTGCCTTGATCCGGCTTTCTGCGGCGTTCAATTCGGCCCAGGTCATTTTGTGGGCGCGAAGTTCAGTCAGGGATTTAACGCCAAGGTCACGGTGCAGAGCGATGCAATGCTTGCGTGCGGCGAAGTCCTGTTGATCAGTGATATACATTTGGTTTTCCCTTGTGGAATGCCAGAACGCGCAAAAGAACGGCCCCGGCTAGAGGTTCGTTTCTTTCGCGCGCAGCCATCAGCATTGCGGGAAAAGGTTTGTCAGGACGCGCCATCAGCGCAGAACCGTTAGGGGTAATATAATACCCCATTAGGGTGATTGTCAACATGCGCCAACCTCGCCCCGTGCGGTAAGTTCTCGCACTGCCAATTTGGACAAGGCGCGGCTTATCGTTTCCGGCCCCTCAACTTCGGCATGAAGCTGGATCGCAGCGACAAGAAAAGCTGCGTTGAAAAAGCGAATGTCGCCGCCCTCGCAAACAAGGTCTTGGATAGCTTCGCCCAGCAAGTCTTTGACTCGCTCTCGCTCTGCCTGCATTTTTCTGAAGTCGGAAATGGTCGGCTTTGTGTTGTGGCTGCTCATTTGCGCAACTCCTTCTCGAAGTGCGCGCACGCGTCTTGTGCGAAACGGCTTGCCTCCGTGATCCAGTGGAACAAGCACTCCAATGCCATTACCGGGTCGCCCGACTTCGCAATCGTCTCAGAAATTGCGTTGTTTACAAAATTCTCGGCTTCGACTGACAAAGCCAGCTTCTCATCTTCGGTCATGGGTTTGTCCTTGGTTTGCTGCTCTGAAAAGCCACGTGATTAGGGCGCGCATCGCCTCTCAGGGCGTGCGCATAGCCCTTGGGGGTATGGGGGGATGGTTGGCTAGGGGTTTGAAGGGGGTTTTCGGGGGGTTTGCTAGGGGGAACTGAACCCCAATTGCTAGGGGGATTGCAGGGGGTTTGCATGGTCATCATTGGCCCGCTTCCACGATAAAGGAGCGCGCGCGGGATGGTGGCCCCTCGGTCTCAATCTTGATCTTTCCGGCTGCCAAAAGCCCTTCCATCGCCGCCTTTAACGCTCGCTTGGTCATGCCCTCATTGTCTTGATGCTCTGCGAACAGCTTGGGCGCATAACTGGCCCCGCTGACGTGGTTCACTTGTCGTCCCTGCTCTGTGAACATTGTCAGAAGCTTCATGAAGACGCGTTGCGCCTTAGCGCCCGCCGCCAGAGCATCCAGCCCGCTCGGCTGCGTCTCGGCCACGAATACGCCATCGGTCCACTTCATGTAGGTTTCGCCGCCTACGCGCCCATAGTTCGCCTTCATGGTCGTCATGACGCGCCGGTCGGGATCTGCCTCGAACCCGTTGTCATCGATCCGTGAGAGATAGAGACGCGAGCGCACTGAGTTGTTCCAAGCCGTGCTGCCACTCGTGCCGGTGCCGCTGTTCAAGCCGGTAAGAGACGGGTGGCCCAGCAAGAGCACAGAGCAATTCCGCTTGAGCGCCAGCCCGCGCAGGATACCAACGAATTGCCGCACCTTGGCGCGGTCGTTCTCATTGGCCGGGTAAACATCGGCCAGGGTATCCACCACGATCAGCGCCGGGGCTTCATCTATCGCCCGCGCGTCCAGTTCCTTGAACAACTCCGTTTGCATCAGAGCCACGCCGGATTCTATCGCCAGCAAAGCATCTTCGCCCGCCAGTGACCGCAGGGTCAGGGCAGGCAGATCGTCATAGCTGCGCCCCTCGGCCCGCAATATGTCGTCAAGGCGACGGTGCAATTCGTCGTCGTCATCCTCTGCCGAAAGATAGATGACACCGCCAGAATTGACGGTTTTCCCGACCCAAGCAGTTTGCGCCGCAACAGCGACGGCCAATTGCAACGCCAATAGGCTCTTACCGGTGCCTCCGTCGCCGCTGAACAGGGTGACTGTCTTTTTCGGGACCAACTCCTGCACCAGCCACTCGCGCGGCTTGACGGCCTTGCCCTTGAGCGATGCCGCCGAGTAAAACCGTGAAGCCTTGCCGGGTTCGGCGCGTTCGTCGGGTGATTTGGGATGATTGGCGCGGTGCGCGGCGTCATGCGCGCCGATTGCGTTGAATACAGTCATGCCGCTGCCCTCCCCTGCACATAGTCAAGGAAGGCCGCTTGATTGCCTTGTGACAGGCGCGTGAAGCTGGCTAAGGCATAGGCTTTCAACTCGCCTTCACTCGCCATATCAGCCCAGAACGCTGCCTCATCCATATCGCTGTATAGGGGCGCAATGGGTTGGCCTGCGCCCTCTGCAAGCGCCGTTTCCGCCGTCAACACCGCGTCTTCATGATCCAGAGACTTGAGCGCCATAAACGCCAGTGACGCGCGCTCCTGGGGCGTTAGGAGTTCGCAGAGGATCTGCACAAACCCCCACCAGGCATGTTGCGTTCCCAGCGTCAGAACGTAGCCAAGAGACTGCACTACGCGAAGGTGCGGCTTGTGCATGAGCGCCGAAAAAGATGTGTGTTTGCTCATACCGCTTTCCCCCCGATCTTGAAGGGACGCTTCATATCCTCCGCCAAGTTGCGCGCGATATCATGCGCGTATTGTTCCTCAGGGACGCGATAGAGGCGTGTCTTGAGGTTCTTGCTGGGGCAAGGTGTGACCAACACCACATCGAAGTAGCGGCCCGCCTTGTTCACCGTGTAATAGCTGGTTGCCGCTGTGGGCAATTTGGTGACGTTGCTCATGCGCTGCCCTCCGCCTTGTCTAAGATCAGGCGAGAGGCGTAAATCCAGCCAAGCGCACCCTCAGAAGAATGCTCGAAGCCATAGAGCGCCCGGTTGGTCGGAATGTGAAAGACACTAACAATGAAGCCGCCTGGCGCTTCAATCATTGAGCCTTCAATGTCGCGGGAAACGGGAATGAAAGTCATACCAGCGCCCCCCAGTGTATTGCTAAGATGGGGAAAAGCGCGGTATACTCGCCGCAAGAATAGACGCCTTCCATAACGTCCTTGACGCCGTAGACCTTTGCCGAGGTCGCGGCGTTTTCTTTTGCGCCGTTCAATTCGGCGTTTGAAACATTCTTGGTTAGTTCACTGTTTGTCGGGGGGTGTTTTGAAACAGAACCCCCTTGATTTTCTTGGATAAGCGGGCGGATTGCAAATCCGTGAACACCGGTTCGATTCCGGTACTCGCCTCCATTTAAAATCAATGACTTAGAGCCCATCCGGCAAACCGGCGTATCAAAGTCTAAACAAACGTCTAAACATTCTGTTTTTGTTCTGTTCGCATTTGCTGCGCCTGAATCGCCCTGATCTTCTGGCGAACCTTCTTGGTATAGTGCAAGACCATCGCCGGGCTTTGCCCCGTCACGGCTGCAATCAGGTCATCTTCGCAGCCAGCTTCAAGCAATTCACAGGCCGCGTTGTAACGCCAACTGTGAATGTCATAGCTCAGCGCACCAATCTTCTCGCGAACATTGCGCACAGCTTGTGACGCGCCGCGATATGACCAACGGTTCGTCCCTCTCTCATTGGTCAGGATGAACACCGAATGGCGGCTGGCCGCATCGAGCGCGGTTTGCAACTCGGGAAGGATCGGAACCCATAGCTCTTTGTTGGTTTTGTTCTGTTTGACAACAATTGCACCGTCCTGAATGTCAGACCAGCGCATTTCCAGAACATCGCCGATCCGTTGGCCCGTGCCCACGCAAAGCTCCATTACAAGGCGCTCTCTCGTCCCAATCGGACAATGACAACGATACGCCTCAAGCAACTCTCTCGGCCAAGGCTCTCGCTCGGTCTTTTGGGTTTTCAGCTCCGGAACGCCTTTGGCGGGGTTTGTCTCTCGCCACCCCAGATCAACGCAATGCTCCATGAGAACGCGCAAAACACGCAGAGAATAATTAGCGAAGTAAGCCTTTTCGGCATTCGCATCACGCAGCCGGATTACATCCTTGCGCTTCAAGTTAACCGGGTTGGCTTTTCCCATAATCGACAGGAAGAAATCCAAATACTTGTCATAATCAAGCGCAGTTCGCGGCTTAAGCCGTCGATACCTCGGAGACCTGCGATAGTTTTCAATTAGGGCCGCAAAATTGCGTGTTACGACGCGCCTGGGCTTTTCTTTGCCAGACAGAATATCAGCATACTCGGCCCAAAATTCCGGCGTCCCGAATTCATTTTCGAATTTCTGCGAACGCCACCCTCGCCGCTGAAAATACAGGCCATTGCGCTGTCTATAGACGTGTTTTGGAAGCTCACGTTTTGCCATGATGCATATCTATCCCGTCAAATTCGTCGTTTTCCTTCGTTTCCAAGAGAACGATTTCAATCTTGCGTCCCTCTACAATGACACGCGACACAGACTTCCCAGCCCGCTCAAACGTATTGAGCATGGCAAGAGCCTTCTTCACAATCGTTGTCGCCGCCATTTCAAATCCAACCTGTTGACCTTACCATAAGTTAGAGTTCGCGCACCCATTTGGGTGAATGTGCTTGTGTCGCCCATGCAAACTGTTCTGGGTAGGATTCTAGGTGAGCACTGATTCGGCAGCAAGAACTGCGATTTTTTTTGTTTTTTGAAACCCTCTTTGGTGTCAGTAAACGCATACAGGCATTCGTGACTTGTTCCGCACACTTGAGCAGAAAGCGCCACCGAATCTAGCGTAATTCGAAATTTCTACTTGACTCGTAAACGCCTCTAAAGTCACCGACCTGATCCGGAGCATGACAACCAAACCGTTTCGCTCTGCAAGATTCAACTACATCAATCGACGTCAATCCGGCCTAATATTGCCTGCGCCGGTGTCAGTAGATGCATACAGGAACAAGAGCGTATGCGGGTACGCGCGCGCGGGCGCGCGCGAGGCTTCGTCCGTTACCGAATTCTACGAAGCCGTTTCGCGGACCGCCCCGCTCCTCCTCCGATATTTGAAGTCTACGGAGGAGCGGAGCTTAGGTTGCGATTCAAGTTCAAGCAAAGTGATGTTTTCGAAACGCCGCAAGACGCGCCGTGGCGCTCGTCAGGAAGCTAAGCGTTACGTTTGCAGGTGCTTGGGTGCCGACAAGCATTGTCGCCGCTCCCAGGTGCGCTCTAAACGCCTCTCCGTGCAAATAGTAGATGGGCGGAAACCGGATCTTAGCTGCGTCTGCGAATGTTTTCTGCCAGACTGGCATAAGCGGCCATTCAAGCCCTAGAAGACCGAAGCCCATATGCTGCGCTGTCCACCAAGGTCGGGTATGCGCAGAAAGCGGGCTTTGCAAAGTCAACCTAGAAGCAACTAGTCTTGCCATTCGATGCCAGACAGATCACCCTAGATTGGGGTGATCCGACTTTAGTTGATAAATTGTTCGGTATAGTAAGTTGCACCCACTTATTCTGCAAAGCTAGGTCCTTACAATAAATGAGCAAAGTCAAATCTATCGAGTTCCATGACTACAAGACGTTTTCAAAGTTCACGCTGTCGGCGAGGGACAAGAATGTACTGGTCGGTCCAAACAACGCAGGTAAATCTACAGCCTTGGATGCTTTTAGAATTACCTTTGACGCTCTTAGATATGCAAGCCGCAGAAATGCCAAGTTCAAATCTCAGGGGCAAGACGGAGCCTGCCCCACATGGGAGATACCCATTTCCGCGTTTCAGACAGACCTCCGGTACTGTATTCACAATTTCGGCGACGGAAACGCAAAGATATATATTAAGCTAGAAAACGGCAATACATTTTCGATATCGATTCCCAATGACGGCCCACTCGAATGCTATCTGAAAACTGAACTTCAACCTCGACTGAATACACAGTTTTTGCGAGATCAGTTTCCATTAAATTTGATCATAGTTCCTACGCTCAGCCCGTTAGAGCAAAATGAAGAACTAGTCTTACAGGAAACCGTCGAGAAAAATCGATACGGGAGGCTGGCAAGCCGGAACTTCAGGAATTTCTGGTTGCATAAAAATAAGGCAGAGTTTGAGGTTTTTGCTGACTTAGTCGAGTTGGGGTGGCCGGGAATAAGGGTAAGTCGTCCAGAAATTGAGCGCGGCGGAAAACGACCAGTAGTGCGCATGTACTTCCGTGATGGTCCTCATGTGAGAGAAGTGCAGTGGGCCGGTTTTGGCTTCCAGGTATGGATGCAGACCATGATGCACCTTACTGCCTCAAATCATGGCTCAACTCTCATTCTCGACGAGCCTGACATATACTTGCATCCCGATCTGCAGCACCGATTGCTAAGATTGGTCAGTCAACGCGTTGGACAGTACTTTATAGCCACTCATTCAACTGAAATCATTAATGATGTCGAACCGGGAGAGGTATTGATTATCCGACCAGAGTCTAGGAGCGCAAAACGAATCCAGGGGGAATCCGGTTACTCTGACGTGTACTCAGCAATCGGAAGCTCAGAAAATGCTCAATTCGCTCGCCTCGCGAAAACAAAAAAGGTTCTGTATTTTGAGGGTAACGATGCAAGAATTCTATCGAAAATTGCAAAAAAACTTGGGGGGATGGATTTCGTTTCAAACTCTTCAGTCACTCTCATGAAGACAGATGGGTTCTCCAATTGGTCCCGCGTCACAACATCCTCTTGGGTGTTTGAAAACTTTTTCGGGTTTAAAATACCAGTTTCTGCCATTTTTGATCGCGACTATCGCTGTGATGAAGAAATATCTAGTTTTTTGGATGATGTGAACGTTGGGGACACTCTTTGTCGGGTCCTCCCGCAAAAGGAGATTGAAAATCTGCTTCTAGTTCCTGACGCAATTGTGGCAGTTGTCAGAAAATATGGTGCTGATCTAACGCAGGGTTGGGAGGACTTGGTTATCAGCGCAATCGCAGCTAGCGTCGAAGAAATGAAATCCAAAACCTTGTCCGCTCGTATTGGGTCTAGAATCAGCTTTGAAGTTGGAAAGGGGTCAAAGAAGGATATTGCGACCATTTCCGCCCAAGAAGAATCGAGCTTTACAGAAAAATGGAAGGACGCAGAATTCCGGCATCGTGTTGTTCCCGGAAAGCTGGTATTTTCATCTGTCGCCAAGAAGATCCAGCAGGACTTCAAGGTTACAATGACTTCATCCCGAGTTATTGATGAGATGACTGCAGGCGACGTGAATCCAAAGATCTTTGAGATTCTGAAGGACATTCAGAAGCATCTCGACGGTTGAGGAGGATAGACCCAGAGAGCTTGCGCGTCATCTACGTGACCGCTTTGGGCTGACGGCGGTCATCCGGTTGCCAACACAACGGCCTACTAGGCCAAGATCCACGAGGTGCACCGCCGTAATTCCGCTAAGAACCCAATCGACCGATGCTGCGTTTTGCACGGATGTGAGGTGCCCCTAGATTTGTAGACGCTTTGCTTGGTAATTTTTGAACTGAACGGGGCAGGTGTCTAAGAAACTAGGGGCACCTCACTGGGTCTAGGCATTGAGTATCTCCTCAAGTTGGTTCACAAACGCCTCTCCCTTAGGTGTGAGACGCATAGAGCGACGACGACGATCCGTAGGACTGACGATGATCTTAATCAGACCGTAGCCAGCGTGAGGCATGTCAGGCGTTCCATCAGCCCAATAGTAGCTATTACGGCTGGCAGCAGCGGGGGCCATACCCAACCACTTAGTCAAATCGTTGGTGGTAACACCTTCGTCTCGGTCTTGGTGTTGAGCGATATACAACAGGGCCAACGCGATGCTAAGTTGCATCTTCATGTCGAACTGAGCGAACCTCTGTAGCAAGGCTATTCCAGGCTTTAGGTGTGGGTGAGAGACTGCGTGCATCTTCATAATCCTCCTTAGTTAGGTGGGGTATGTGATAGGATAACGGGTGCGGATCACCCACTAATCCGTGGTATGCTGCGGCGAGGCGATGATCCGCCAAGGTCCGCTATGGGCCGATTCTGTTGAAAACTCGAAAATCCGGCCGATACTTTTTCCCGCCGAAATCCATTGATTCATCCAAGTCGGCGAACGATCAGTGGAGGTCATGACGACCTCTCACATTGCCAAGTCAGCGCTTCGGCCAACCCCATCGCCGAATTTTCCGACAAACTCTTCACGGGTCACGTTTCTAGCAGTTTTAGCCACAATCGGAGTTTTTCAACTCAATCGGCCGGAAGAAGACAATGCTTTAGTCTAAACTTTCACGCATTGTTCTTCCGATATCGGGGTAGTCTCTAAACGCGTACTTTAACAAATACAATCACATACCTAGTCTTGCAAATCCGTGAACACCGGTTCGATTCCGGTACTCGCCTCCAATCTTTTCAACGGCTTATCAGGTTTTCACGCTCAGTGCCGATCATCGGTTTACAGGTCGGTTTACACTGGGCGGCCAATTCAGGACCGCCAAACCCAACACAATACGCGTTTCTGACAGGAAAAAGCCGCGAGAATATCTCCCCGCGACATTCAGAATTTCGAGAACTGACTGGATGTCAGAACGACGACGGGCAATCCGATCAAAAGAATCAATGAAACTGCGCCAGTTGGGAGTCAGTCCTCAAGAATTAGGTTGTGTTGAATTTGCCGGCCAATCATCCCTTTTACTTTTCGACCAAATCCCGCGCGATCTTGGGCTCGGCCCAAACCTCATCCGAGACTTCCGGCACAAGAGCCACATAGCGCTCGATGACATTTGCAGCATGGCGCTGCCCCCAGCCCATCGTCACCGCAATCTCGTTGAGAGAGCATCCGGCGCGAAGTAGCTCTGTCGCCGCCGTGCCGCGTAAATCATAGGGACGAAGCTCGTCACGAATCGGCACAAGCGTTTGATCATCTCTTGCCTTGATATTGTGGCGAATCTTGACTTCCCGGATAATCTGGCTCGCGCGTAATGCGGTCAGTGGCTGCCCGGTGAACGACGTCACGATTAAATTCTGGCCTTTCGGCATAGTGTCGATCAGGCGGCCGAGTGCCGGGGTCACCGGAAGGCTGATAGCCTTGCCCGTTTTTGTGCGGCGAAGAAAGAGGCGGCGTCCCATCTGCGTTCTTTGCACATGCGCGCGCTCCAGAATGCCAATATCTTGCGGGGCAAGGCCGCCTTCGGATGCAGCGATAATCACGCGCTCCTCCTCGGGTCGCGGCTCATCCAATAGGGCTTGAAGCTCTTCCGGCACCCAGATCAGATTTGAGCGGTCAGATCTATATAGCTTCTTCTGCCCTTTTGTGATGATGCGTCCGCAATGCGGTATCGACATTGCAGGCCCAGTTCAGAAATGTTGTCACCACTGTTCCGGCATAATCGTAACGCTTGAGTGAGTGCTTCCATTTGTTGCGCCATTCGCGGATCTCGGAAACTGAATCGAGCTCTTCAAACAACGCGATCCGATCATCGCCGAATTCTCCTTCGAGATCATCAAGGAAGCCGTTGTAGTCGCTTTGGGTGCGTTTTGCGAGCTTCGTAAATACAACGGATTCGCGATACTTCTTCAGAATAGTGCGGGTGGTCTTTGCACCGATCGGTGGTGTGGCACGCTTACCCTGTCTGGCGCATTCGAACGCCGAAACATAGCGCTCATCACTTACATCGAACTCCATATCGCTCGACCAGAATTTCGGGCCGCCCCGAAACACATAATGGTAGAACCTTTTTGTTCCGTTACTGAGCTTCTTTGTCACGCGATGCACGCCTACGATGCGGTTCTTGTTGTCTTTACGCACCACCGCGCGCCCTCCTTTTTTCAGTCAGAGACATTTCGACCGCTGGCAATTCGGTATTCATAGGCGACAGAATGTTCTGCGCGATATCGAGCCGTTCACGACGTGTTTGGGGTCGTAGATATTGACCCGGCCCGGGACCCTCTGGATTCCCATTAACTTGCACCAGTTACGGAAACGGGAGGTCACGCCGTCATAGCCCATGAACACTGCAAGTTCTTCGCCTGTCATCAGCGGCGACAGGATGGCGGGGTGTGGATATTTTTCATTCTACTTCTTCCGTGTTGCCTTACCCATATGACGTGCATCCGCCTGCGGGGCGGCGATCGGATCTTTGATCAAGGTTCGATATCTTCGACCGCAGATATCGATCTGCGGACACGCAGCGCGCCGGTAGATGGCACCACGTCGATCATTGGCTGGGTTCAAGATGCGTACCGGCAGGAGCAGCAGGAAGTTGGAGCCGACACGCATGTCGCCCACGATCAAGCCGGGGGCGTCTGGACCGATTGGTCCTCAAGAGGACGGCGCCGCGGGCGGCGCCGTCTTGCATCAATGTTGCATCAGGTCGTCGATGAGACGCGCGGCCTTGATCGCATCGAGGACATCCCCGATCATGCCGTGCAGGATGGAAAAAGCATCGGCTGCGCAGTCCAGCGCCTGTGCGCGATGATCGAGATGCCGGATGTGATGCGCGCCCCTGTGTCGCACTCGTCCGCAATCCAGGCGACCTCAGTGCCATCTGAAATCTCATGCTCGAGGGTTGCGGCAAGTGCTGCAAGGTCGTGAATGAAGGCCTCGTCGAAAAGATTACCTGTGGTCAATCGATGCATGATTTCTTCGGTAAACAGCCTGCGCTGAGGCGGCAAGGATGGGATGACGGCATTGAACAGCTGATCATACGTGATGCGAGCCTGTCCCAGCGCTGCTACCGCCAGCCCGATTAGAAACTCCTGATGTGAAAGTTGATGGGTCATCGTGCGCCTCCTGTCTGGTTTACGACAGAACGAAAGCGGCGGCGCTCAACAATAAAGGTCCGGGGAGGCAGATATTTTCCGCGCAGGGGAAGCATACAGATTTCGATGTGTTGTTTCATTTTTGTCTCCTGGGATTCGGCCCGCGACATGTGCCGCGTGCGTTGATCCCGGATGCCTCGACTACAGCGTCGAAGGTGGTAGCGAGTGGATCTCATTCCCGCTCGAATATTATCAGTCGCGCAGCGAGAGCATGGGGGTGTTGTCGGCGATGTGGCGCGCCGCATCTCTCGCTGACCGTCGCCGCCTTGTATCCGAAGTTGGTCAAGTTGCGGCATATCCCAACATTTTCTCCGCCTCCCCGCCGGGCAATCAGAAAGAGCGGGTTAGCCCTGCTGCAATCCGAAGGGCCATGGATGGGAGTGTCAAGACGGAGGAGCGCGTTCTTGCGCTTGGCCTTGGTGAAAAACCCTTGTCTTCGGCGATGGTTGCAGCAATGGCGCCGACATCTGCCTTCCTGGCAGAGGTTTTTCTGAGATATTTTGCGAGAGATGAGTCGTGAAGCGAGGCTGCTCTTACGGCAGCCTCCGCCCGGATCGTGTCCTTAGGTGGAGTGGAGGGGCCCGATTCAAATTTCAGTGCAAATCTCGATCCTGTTGCGCAGGGCGGCATCGGATATCTCGCCCCAGCCATTGATGGTTTCGATGATGCCAGCAAGATCTTCCGTGGTGTTGCTTGCCAGCGCGTGACGGCAGGCACCAAGGGTTGCCTCGGCCTCAGGTGTGTGCGGATCGGCAGAGGCAGTCATCGAGAGCATGGCGCATAGGGCGGCGAAACACATAATGCGCATGTTAAATCCTTCCCTGTTGATGGGCAAATGTGTCTGGTGACACTATTGAGTCCTAATATTGGCTATAGCGCGAAAACCAGAAGAACTTTCCGTGGCTGGATGGGCGTGACACCACCGAAGGACGCCGGGCTGAAGCCAGGCGCCAATCACGGCCCAACTCATGCGGTGCAAATGACCAATTTTCTACTGGCCGCCACCGCCCAAAAAAAAGGTCCTCAATAATGAGGCCGGTGATCCGACGAATCGTTTCCCTTAATCGATCGTGACGGAAGATGCGCCGCGGAAAGCCCAGCTTCTGCTGAGGAAAAAGGTCAGCACGGCGGCGAGACCCGTGGACAAGATCAGCCCCGAGATATCCGAGCCCATATCGAACCAGATAAACAGGCCGAGCAGCGTTTCATTAGCCGCAAACCCACCGCAGGCAACCAGCACATAACGCATGAACGATGTCATCAGAGACGCTGGTTGCTCGGGAAAGGAAAACCCGTAATGTCCGGTGAAGCTGACCAGAAATGCGATCAGAAACGATATTGCATTGGCCCACAATGCGGGCCAACCGGCATCAATAAGCGTCACACCGACAAGCATGTGCAGCAGCGTCGCCATACCGCCCACCAGGGCAAAACGAAAAACCTGGCCCAACATCAAAGCGGCGTGTCCTTTGCGCCAGTGTCCTCGGCCACGATAAAACCGGGCCGGCCTTTCACCTCGGTAAAGATCCGCGCCAGATATTCGCCGAGAACCCCGATCGAAATCAGCTGCACGCCACCAAGAAGAAAGATCGCGACGGTCAGGGTCGACCAACCGGGAATGTCCACGCCGAAGATCAGTGTGCGGATCGCAATCCAGAGGCCGTAGAGAATGGACACAACCGCGATTCCAAAGCCGATGCTCGTCCACATCCGCAGCGGCCAATCGGTGAACGAGGTCAGACCGGTCAGGCCCAGCCGCAGCAGGCCCCTGAACCCGAATTTCGACCGGCCACTTTGACGCAGATTCAGCTCGATAGGAATGGCCTTGGTGCGAAACCCGACCCAACCATAGAGTCCCTTCATGAAGCGGTTGCGCTCCGGCAGGGCGCAGAGTGCATCCACGACCTTGCGGTCCATTAGGCGGAAATCCCGTGCATCCGACGGAATGGGGGTTTCGGCGCCGAGATTCAGAAGTCGGTAGAATAGACGGGTGAACAGACGCTTGGCGCAAGATTCATCCGCCCGGTGGGCGCGGATCGCATAGATCATCTCGAACCCTTTGGCGCGATAGGCCAGCATGGTTTCCAGATGGCACAATGGCTCTTGCAGGTCCGCGTCCAAGATCACCACCGCTGCCCCTTTTGCGGCCTGAAGCCCGGCCATGATGGCCTGCTCCTTACCAAAGTTGCGCGACAACCGGATGACCCGGACCGGGATGCTCCTGCCGATGGTTTTGGCGGCATCGGATGTCGCATCTGAACTGCCGTCGTCGATCACGATGATTTCGTGACTTGACACCAGACGCTGCGCCTCTTTGCTGATCCGGCGCACAGTCTCGGCGATATTGTCTTCTTCATTGAAAGCCGGGACGAGGAACGACAGGTCCGGGACCGGTGCAGAGCCTGGTATGATGGACGGCAACAGTCGCGCCTTCCCGGATGGCAAGGATATCTCGTTCATGACTTTTCTCCGTCCATCGGATTTTCAACCAGAAGGATCCGGCGCCCGAATTGTCCTGCATTGCGGAACTGCGATCCGACAATGCCAATCACTTCGGCGAGCGCCTGTGGCGGGAGAGCGATCGCGTCGCGCCGGGCGTTGGTGACAAGCGCGCGCAGGTGTTCGGGTTCCGTGGCATATCGCAAGGCCCCCCGCGTGTAGAACTCGCCGGAAAAACTGCGCCCGCCCCAATAGGTCAGAGGCATCTCGGGATCGATTTGATGGGCCTGTTCGACCAGCATCAGGTCGGTCATGTTTGTCAGGCGCGAAGGTGCCAGATGGGCGACAAGCGAAACAGCCAGATACAAACCGGCAGTGGTCGCAATAGCCACCCCGAACGCAATGCGGGTGGCTGTTGCGGGGCCGACCCATAAGTCGCACCGGATCGAAGTCAGCAGGATTGCGGCGGCCGGAACCGCTGGCAGCGCATAGGCGGGCAGGATGTTGGCCGCTGGTGTGAACAGGATGAGGGGCGACAGTACCCAGAATGCCAGATAGGATAGCCAGCCCTCATCTTCATCGCGCATCAGGTCAATTATCTCGCGTCTCTTGACCACGAGGGCTGAGGCAAACAGTGACCAGGGCAGGAAGACCGCCAAGGCATAGATCCAGATCATTCCTTTGGGCTGCATATGGCCGCTGCCGTAAAGATCGCCGCTCCATCCCGGTACTACGAACCGTTCATAGTGCTCGCCGATGAGGAAATACCGGAGAAAACCTGGGGTCCTGATTTCAGCGACCAGATACCAGGGCAACGTCAATGCAGTCAGAAGGATCAGTCCGGTTGCCCAGGGCAGACGGCCCAGCAGATGCCATCGCCTTCCGACCAGTATCCATAGGACCAGCGGGATCGCCGTCAGAACAACGGCCACCGGCCCTTTGGCCATCAAGCCGATGGCAAGACCGACAAAGAACATATTGCCCCAGATCCGATGCGATCTACTCCCGCATGCGCAATTGTAAAAGGCAACCATGCTCAGGGTGGTGCCGAGAACCATGACCATATCAGTCATGACAAAAGCCGATGCGCCGAAGAACAAGAGCGAGGACACTGTAACGGCAATCGCGATAAGCGCCTGATCCCGGCCTCTGTTCCGACGCACCCAGTCAAAGACAATGATCACGGTGATGACCGACGCCAAAAAGATGAAGATCCGCGCACCGAAATTCCCCACACCGAAGATTTTCATGCCGAGAGCTGACAGCCAGGTATGCAGCGGCGGCTTGCCCCAGAAGGGTACGCCATAGTCGAATTGTGGCGTGATCCAATCGCCCGAGACCAGCATCTTTCTGGCGATTTCGATATAGCGGGCCTCAGTGGAATCGATCACCGGCAGCCAGAATATCATCAGCAAACGAATGGCGATCAGGGCGACCAACGCTCCGATAAGAAATCTGCGGTCTTTGTCCGATAGGGCAAACGTGCCGGCCGCAGCTTTCTGTCTCCGCTTCCTCGCGATCTCGGAATTTCGCTCAAGCGCAACCATATCAATATCCAGTCCCAGTGTTGCCGGATGGATAATTACTTCAGCATCGCCGCAGGATGGTCGTTTCTATACCAATCGGTAATCTTGCCGCGATAGCGGCGCGGCGCCGCACACGCTATCATCGCGGCGCACGGAGGGTTGGATCATGCGCGTTCTGGTTATTGAAGACGACGTCGAAACGGCGAACTACATCTGTTCCAGCCTTCAGGCTTTGGGACACGCCTATGAACATGCATCGGACGGGAAGCAGGGCTTCCTGAGCGCCCTGGACAGCGAATTCGATGTGATGGTGGTGGATCGGATGCTTCCGGGGCTGGATGGCCTGTCGTTGGTCCAATCGATCCGAAGCGCAAAAATTGAAACACCGATCCTGTTCCTGAGCGCGATGGGGGGCATCAATGACCGCGTCGATGGGCTTGAAGCCGGCGCAGACGATTATCTGGTGAAACCCTTTGCATTTTCGGAATTGTCGGCTCGATTGACGGCTCTGGCCCGTCGTCCACCGATCCAGGCTGAAGTGACACGGCTTCATCTCGCGGATCTTGAGGTGGATTTGATAAGACACTCGGTCAAACGCGCAGATGTGGCGATAGCATTGCAACCCCGGGAGTATCGGTTGCTGGTCTATTTGATGCAGAATGCTGAACGTGTCGTCACGCGCACAATGTTGCTGGAAGCGGTTTGGGATTTTCATTTCGATCCCAGGACCAATGTCGTGGAAACCCATATCAGCCGGTTGCGCAGCAAGATCGACAAACCGTTTGATCGCGATCTGATTCATACCGTGCGCGGGTCCGGATATTCCTGCCATGCGTAGAGCCGCAATGCAGTCAAATCGTATCGGGCGGACCTCGTTTCGGTTGTCGCTACAATTCTCGTTTCTCTATTCGTTGTTGATGGCTGTCATATTTATCGGCGCCTACTGGATGACCGACCGCGAGGTGGGCGACTGGGTTTACGATCGGATGGAATCGGACGTGGCGACGCTGTCAGAGATTTATGAGCAGAAGGGTTTGTTCGAACTGACGGAGCGGATCAATGCTTTGACCGAGGTCAATTTTGAAAACTCCAGGATATTTCGGCTGACGGATGCGCAGGGCGACATGTTGGCGGGGAATATCCTTGCGATGGCGTCGGATCGACCCGACGGCTTTGTCAGGCTCGCAGAACTGTCCTTGAGTGGATCGCCAAACAACGAGGTTTCAGGCTATTGGATGACGCAGCAGCCGATCGGCCCCTATCTGCTTTTGCAGGGCACGGGCGACAATGTTGTAGCCGAAGTTCTGGAAGTTTTGAGCGCCGCCCTGGTTGGCGGCTTTATCGTAGTTATCGGCCTCGGCCTGCTGGTAGGCGTCCGGGTCGGGCGAATTACCGAAACCAGGATCACCGGGATTTCCAGCGCGCTCGATCGCGTTGCCGAGGGCGACCTCGGCGCCCGTGTTCCGGTTTCGCCTGGGTCCAAGGATGACCTCGGCAGAGTGTCTGCCAGCATTAACGCCACCCTTGGCCAGCTTCAGGCCCTGTTGGAAAGCCAGCAACAGATTTCCACTGATATTGCCCATGACATGCGCACGCCATTGCAGCGCTTGCGCCAACGGCTGGAAAGAATGGAAGCCCAGCACCTGCCCGATCCCGCCGACGCCGCCGCGGCTCTGCACGAAACGGAAGACATCATATCCACCTTCAACGCCCTGTTGCGCATAGCCCAGATCGAGGCGGGCGACCGGCGTGAAAGGTTTAGCGATGTCGATCTCAATCAGATCGCAGAAACCGTTTTCGAAGCCTTTGAGCCAACTGCCGACGAAGCGGGCCAAACCTTGCAGCTAAAACCGTCGCCTGAACCGGTATCCGTCTCGGGGGATCGCGACCTGCTGATGCAGATGGCCGCAAATCTGGTGGAGAATGGGCTGCGTCATTGCTCCGTCGGATCGGCAATCGAAATCGGCGTGACCACCTCTGGAGACAGACCTTCGTTATGGGTATCCGACAATGGCACCGGGATCGCTCCGGCCGATGCGAAAAAGGTGTTCCGCCGGTTCTATCGCGGGGAAAAAAGCCGAACTTCACAGGGGCATGGCCTCGGGCTTGCCATGGTCAAGGCCGTCGCCGATCTGCACGATGCGTCGATCCTGATCTCGGACAACCGGCCCGGGTTGCGGATGAGCGTCGCATTTCCGACCAGCCGAAAGCTCAGTTGAGAAACTGCCCCCCTGGCTTCCAACCATGCGGGCGTTCTGGCGAGTCCGGATATGCAGTTGCTCATAACCTCGATCAGGCCAGAGCTATTCGAAGCCCACCGGAAACTGGCGACTAGTCTTAATACCGAACCCTTCGAAATTCTCCAACCAAACAGGTCTTGACGCTTTCGCCGGACAAGATCACAGCCCGGCAAATCGCTCTTAATTGCCATGTTGAACAGCGCGTTCCCGGTGGTTCTCAGCGGTCCTCAGCCAGTCCCTAATCCTCTAAACATATTTCGGTCAAATAGGACGTTTCTGGCCGCAGATGCATGGGACTGAACCGCAACAAGACCACCGCTGAATGGGCGCAATAGTAAAGAATCTCGGTCAGCGGATCGTCGACAGTTTCAGGCTGACTATCTTGAGATCACGCAGCGGAACGCCAATCTCCTCGGCGGCACGCATCGCCACATACTTGTGCGACGTGCCATGAAACGCGGTGTCAAAAACTGCGACCTGAGGCAGGTGCGGCCAGACTTCTGTTGCAATGCGCACAGCCAGCAGATTTGCAGGATTGTGGAGCGGCGCCAGCGGTGTCAGCGCCACAATCGCCTTAACTGTCGGCTCGTCAAGGACCGTCGTGGTTCGGAAGGCTTCGCCCCCATGGACAATGCGATGGCCAACCGCGTCCAGTTGGGTGATCCCATGGTCAGCAAGAATAACCGGAAGGGCCGCCAATGCGGCGGCAATTTCGCCGAACGGTGCTTGCCCGGTCTGTGTCGTGCCGTCACTACCTCTTTACGGCGCGTTGTTTCCAGAGGGAATGGTCAAGTTACCCGTCGCATGACGATGGCGATAGTCATCCCGACAGGTTCATCGAACGTCGGAACAGCGCCAGACTGGCCGCGAAGAAGACCAGCCCAAGCCCGCCCATCAGCGCGAGTTGGATCCAGACGGCTTCGAGTCCTGCGCCGCGAAACACCACCGCCTTGGCGAAGGCCAGGAAATGGCGCGATGGCAGCGCCATGGTCAGGCGCTGCACGATGTCGGGCTGGCTCTCGATCGCACCCTGCCCGCCCGACAACATAATGATCGGGATGATCACCATGATCACCAGCAGCGCGAACTGCGCCATGCTGCGCGCCATTGTGCCAAGAAACATTCCGATAGCGGCGGCGGCGGCGAGATAGACTGCGGTGCCAGCCAGCAGCAGCGGCACCGATCCCGCGACAGGCACATCCAGCACCCCTTGCACCACAAACAGCAGCGACAGCGTGAAGGCAGCCAGCACCACGACTACGTTGGCCAGCACCTTGGACAGCGCGATTTCGAGCGGCGTCAGCGGCATCACCATCAGATGTTCGATGGTGCCTTGCTCGCGCTCGCGCAGCATCGCCGCGCCGGTCAGCGCGATGGTCAGCAGCGACAATTGGTTCAGCAGTGAGGACACCGCCTTGAACCAGACAGGATTGCCGTTGGCGTTGAAGGCGCGGCGCAGTTCCAGCCGCAGCGCAGGTTCGGGTGCGTCGGGGCTGCCAAACAGGAAGGCGCGGGTTTCGGAGGCCAGGATGCTGGCAATGTAATCGGTGCCAAGCTGGGCCTGGCTAACTGCGGTGGCATCCACCTCGAGTTGGGCGGCGGGCGCGAGGCCCGCGATCACATCTGCCTCGAAACCAGGCGGGAAGCTCAGCACAAACATGATGCGGCCCGCGTCCATTTCCGGCGCCACTTGATCGGGCGTGATCATCACCGGCGGCTGGAACCACGGCGGGCCGAGCGCGTCAGCCAATTGCCGGGTGAGACCGGAATTGTCCTCGTCAAGGATGGCGATGGCGGCGTTGCGCACCGTATCTCCGGCGCCGCTCGCCTCGAGAATGACGGCGATGACAAAGGACCACAGGATCAGGATCACCATCACTGGATCGCCGAGCACGCTTTTCAGCTCCTTGCCGGCCAGCCAGAAGATGTTTGTCAGCCGCCGCATGCGTCACTTCTCCTGTTTGCGCAGGGCCAGCACGGCCAATGCTGTGAGGAGCGGGCCGAAGGCGGCGAGGCGCAGCAAATGGCCCGAGAGTTCGCTGAGACCCAATCCCTTGGTGAAGGTGCCGACACTGATGCCCATATACCAGGTGGTCGGCCAGAACGTGCCCATGAGGCGCGCCGCCCCTTCCAGCGAGGACACCGGCGTGGTCATGCCGGAAAACTGCAACGTCGGCATCACCGACAGGATGGCGGCGGCGAACACCGCCGTCACCTGGGTTTTTGTCAGCATCGACACCAGCAGCCCATACCCCGTCGCCGCCACCGCATAGAGCATCGCCCCCAGCACCAAAGTCACCGGATCGCCCTTTAGCGGGACACCCAGAACTACGACCACCAGCGCCGTCAGGATCACGAAATTCAACAGCGTGATGGCGATATAGACCAACTGCTTTCCGATCAGAAATTCGGCGCGGCTGGTGGGCGTGACGTAGAAGTTGGTGATGGTGCCGATCTCCTTTTCACGCGCCACGCTGACCGCCATCAGGATCGCGGGAAACAGCAACAGCAGCAGCGGCGGGATCGACGGGCCGATGGCAGGCAGGCTTTCCATCGCCGGGTTGTATTGAAAGCGCGGGATCAGCCCGGCGGGCGGAGCCGCATCAGGGCTGCGCGGTATCGCCAGATCGGCCAGCGCAAGCGCCGATTGCGCGCCCGCGCCCAGCACATGGGCATGGGCGCTCTTGACATAACTTTCAACGGTGCCGGCGCGGTTGGTGTCGGAACCGTCGATCAGCCCGGCGATCTCGGCCACCTCGCCACGGCGCACCGCGCGGCCGAACCCCGGCGGAATTTGCAGCGCCAGGGCGAGCTCACCGCTGGCCATGCGGCGTTCCTGCTCGTTGGCACTGGTGATTGAGGCAAGCTCGGAAAACCAGCTGGATTCCTCGAACCCCGAGAGGTAGGCGCGGCTTTCGGGGCTCTGGTCCAGATCGAAGGCGGCAAAGGGGATGTCGCGCACCTCCTGCGAAATGCCAAAGGACATGATCAGCAACAAGAGCGCAGAACCAACAAAGGAGAACACCAGCCGCACCGGATCGCGGCGCACCTGCATCGCCTCGCGCGTGGTATAGGCCAGGAGCCGCCCAAGGCTGAATAGCGACGACGCTTTGCCATGGCTCTGCGCTGCATCCACGCTCAGCGCCCCTTCATCAGCGCGCATCTCTGGCGGGTGAGCATCAAGCATATAGGCGATGAAGGCGTCTTCGAGCGTCTCCATACCGCGCGTGGCGATAATCTCCTGCGGCGCACCCGTCACAAGAACCTTGCCCGCGTGCATCAGCGAAATGCGGTCACACCGCATGCCCTCATCCATGAAATGGGTTGAGATGAAGATCGTCACACCGTCGCGATGCGCAAGTTCCAGCAACATCTCCCAGAACGCATCACGCGCCTGCGGATCGACGCCGGAGGTCGGTTCGTCGAGGATCAGAATGTCGGGCGCGTGGATCACCGCAACCGCCAGCGACAAACGTTGGCGCACGCCGAGCGGCAAAGCGGCTGCGACCTGTTCGAGATAGGGGTCCAGCCCGAAACGCGGCACCAGATCGGCCATCCGCTCGGCGGTCAGGGCGGCGCCCAGCTGAAACAGCCGGGCGTGCAGCAGAAGGTTCTCGCGCACCGTCAATTCGCCATAAAGCGAGAAGGATTGCGACATGAAACCGACGCGGCGACGCGCGTCGATATCCTGCGCATCAACGGGCTGACCGAAGATCGAGGCCTCGCCCTCGGTCGCGGGGGTCAGACCGGTCAGCATCTTCATGGTCGTGGTCTTGCCGCAGCCGTTAGAGCCAAGAAAGCCGAATATCTCGCCGCGCGCGATCTCGAAGCTGACCGAATCCACCGCCGTGAAGTCGCCAAAGCGTTTGGTCAGATTGCGGGCCTTGATTGCCGGTGGCCCGTCAGAGGCAACGGTCGGTCCGGAGGCGGTTGACGCCTCCGAAGGTGCGGCGGTTTCACCGCCCAGCAGCGCGACATAGGCGGCGCCAATGTTTTTGGTCCCGGTTTGCGCCCTCAGGTCGGCCGGGCTCGCCTCGGCCAGCACGCGCCCTTCGTTCATGGCGATCAGGTGGTCGAACCGTTCGGCCTCCTCCATATAGGCGGTTGAAACCAGAACGGACATTTCGGGGCGGTCCTTGCGGATTGTGTCGATCAGATCCCAGAACTGGCGGCGCGACAGCGGATCGACGCCGGTGGTGGGTTCGTCCAGTAGCAGAAAATCCGGGTCATGGATCAGCGCCGCGCACAGCCCCAGCTTCTGTTTCATTCCGCCCGAGAGCTTGCCTGCCGGGCGGTCGAGAAACGCAGAAAGACCGGTGGCGCGGGTCAGGCGTTCAATACGCGCGGCGCGCTCGGCGCGGCCTTGGCCGAACAGCTTGCCGAAGAACTCGAGATTCTCACGGATACTGAGGTCGTGATAGAGGTTCTTTCCCAGCCCCTGCGGCATGAAAGCGATCCGGCGCCCGATTTCGGTTCGGTGGCGGGAACTGGACATGTCGCCGCCCAGTGTGTCGACATGGCCGGTCTGCAACTTCTTGGCCCCGGAAATCAGCCCCATGAGAGTCGATTTTCCGACCCCATCCGGCCCGATCAGCCCGACCATACGCCCGGCAGGGATGGCAAGCGTCAACTCGTTGAGCGCCGTCACCTTGCCGTAGCGGTGATTGACCGCCGCAAGCTTTGCCACCGGGTTGATGGCCTCGCCATCGGTTTTCATTGATCCGTCTCGCCACCGGCTCCCTCGCCGCCCGCCATCGGTGCAGGCAGGGTGTCAACAACCTTTGGCGTCAACCCCTCGGGCCAGTCGGGCATGCTGCCGTCCGGTCCGGCTAGTCGCACCCAGGCAACGCCGCGCACACCGGTCTTGACCTGTGCCAGGCGGGCCTCGATCATCTTCTGGGGTATCCGCACCCGGATGCGGAACATCAGGCTTTCGCGCTCGGCGATGGTTTCGACCTGTTTGGGTGTAAACTGCGCCTGCGGGGCGACAAAACTGATGGTGGCGGGAATGGCGGCATCGGGCATCGCATCGACGACGATACGCGCCTCATCCCCGAGTCGCACCCGCGTGGCGGCCCCGGCAGGCAGGAAGAACTCCATATAGACATCACTCAGGCTTACCAAGGTGAGCAGTTTGCCACCACTTCCCAGCACCTCGCCAGGCTGCGCCAATCGATAGAGGATGCGTCCCGGCAGCGGCGCATAAAGCGTGCTATCGGCAATGCGCGCCTCGATCTCGCGCAGGGCCGCCTTCTCGGCATCGACGGCACGCTCCTTGGCATGGGCCTCGGCCTGTACCGCGGCGAGCCCGGCTTCGGCCACCTGGGCCTGAGTGCGCTGAATATCGTAATTCGCCTGGGAAATGATATCGCGCCCGCTCAGCGTCTCGGCGCGCGCCAGCTCGCTGTTGGCAAGGGCAAGGTTCGCCTCCGCCTTGTTCACGTTGGCCTCAGCCACCGCCACGGCCGCCTCGGCACTGGCCGCAGCGGCCTGCGCACGCATCTTCTGCGCTTCCAGTTCGGTTGTGTCCATAGCGGCCAGAACGTCACCCTGCGCGACAAGATCTCCTTCCTGCACCGCAATATTGGACACCCGGCCAGACAGGCGGGTTGAGACATCGACGAGGTCGGCCTCGATTCGCCCGTTGCCACGAGCGAATCCGTCGGGCGGCAGGTCGCTCGGAGCAAGCAGAACCTTCCAGGCCGCGTAACCCAGAAACACAGCCAGAACGGCCAGGACGAGTGTGATGGAAACCTTGCGGGACATGGCTCAGGCAACTCCTTCTGGATCATCGTGAAGCGTGGGTGGCGGCTTGCCGTGATAAAATTCAACGAGCGCCGCAATCGCCTCGTCTGCGGTCTCGACCATGGTGAACAGCTTGCGATCCTCGGGGGCGATCATGCCCTCAGCCACGAGAAAATCGAAATCGACGGCCCGGTTCCAAAATTCCGGCCCGAACAACACGATCGGGAGCTTCGCCATCTTGCCTGTCTGCACCAGCGTCAGCACCTCGAACAGCTCGTCAAACGTGCCATAACCGCCGGGAAACGCCACAAGCGCCTTGGCCCGCATCAAGAAGTGCATCTTTCGCACGGCGAAATAGTGAAACCGGAACGCCAGATCGGGGGTTATGAACGGATTTGGCACCTGCTCGTGCGGCAGGGTGATATTGAGTCCGACCGAACGCGCGCCGATGTCGTAGGCGCCAAGATTCGCGGCCTCCATGATGCCCGGGCCGCCTCCGCTCATGACGACGAAATCGCGACGCCCTTTCTGTTGGAAACGCGCCGAAACCAGTCTTGCGAACCGTCGGGCCTCTCCATAGTAGCATGACAGGCGCACGTCGCGTTGCGC
Organism: Rhodobacteraceae bacterium LMO-JJ12; assembly: GCA_021555075.1. Lineage (NCBI taxonomy): Bacteria > Pseudomonadati > Pseudomonadota > Alphaproteobacteria > Rhodobacterales > Paracoccaceae > Rhodobacteraceae bacterium LMO-JJ12. The sequence continues at coordinate 771,913 of JAKGBX010000002.1, read as the reverse complement.
ACGGACCAGACCCCGTTGGCCTTGGGGATCGGTGCGATTTTCGGCCCGGGTCTTGACCAGCCGGTCTTGCGCCATTTCGGGGGACATGATCCGGGCGCTGCCGAACACGATCACGGTCGAGCGGATTGCGCATTGGCGCAGCGCGCGCTCGGGCTTGATCAGTTCGAGTTGCAACCGCACCGACCGCAGGTCGTCCTCGGCCAGAAGATCCGCATCCTCATAGGCCAGACGATGCGCCGGGCCATGCCGGATTGTCTCGCTCAGTGCCTTGCGCTCATCCGCGTCAATCATTGTGGCCACCGGGCGAGATTGATGCGCGTTCCCTCAGCGCATCGCGTGCTTTGACCGGGACGTGCGAGGCGCGGGCCGCGCGCGGAGAGCTCATGTCCATGGCGACCTCATTGCTGCTCTCCGATACCCTGCGTTTTAGCGATGCCACGTCGATAGATGGCAAAGACGCGCGGGGCATCTTCGGTCATGTTGCTCATGTCGCCCGAGATCAGGGCCTGCATGACGAGGCCCTGAATGGTGCCGATGAACAGCGTTGCCGCCGCGGAGGTATCCAGATCGGCGCGCAATTCGCCGCGCGCCTTTCCGTCCTCGATCAACTCGTTGAGGCGGGCTGCGTATTGTTTCAGGATTGCGCGCGCGAGCCGTTTTGCAGGTGTCGCCTTCGACCCCTGCAACTCGCCAAACAGCATCCTCGGTGCGCCGGGATGTTCGGCCACGAAATCGACATGGGCCAGAAACATCGCCTGCATCCGCTCAAGCGGCGACTCGATCCCTTCGCCGGCTTTTTCGACGCGCGCCATGAGACGTTCGGCCACCCATTTCATCACCGCCTGCCAGATCGCATCCTTGTTGGGAAAATGCCGAAAGATCGCGCCCTGGGTCAGGTTCATTTTCTTGGCAATGGCGGAGGTCGTGATGTCGCTGGGATTGGTCGAGCCGGCCAGATCGAGCACCGCCTGAACGGTAACGTCACGGCGCTCTTGCGCCGGAAGATTCTTGTGTTTGTAAGCACTCATTCAGCTGTCTCCGTTCGCCATGCCGCGACGCCAAGCCAGGTCATGGCGGCAACCATGGATATCCCGCCGACAATAACGAAAAGCGGCGGCACACCAAACAGAACTTCGGTGAGGATGCCAATCGGCATCAACATCCCGGCAAGTGCAAGGCCCGATGTCCAGCGTCGCGTCGCGGCCGCGAGCGGCAGGCGCAAAAGGACGAGTCCGACCGCAATATTGATGAGCGCGAACAGATTGCCATGGACATGAGCCAGACGTGATTCGAAATGCTTGCCGATCGCGTAATCCGTGATCCATTGTTCCTTGCCCGGCGCAAAATCGCGCAGGAAGATCAGCAAGAATCCATAGAGCATGAAGAGAGCAAGAAACAGAAAACCTACTGCGATGTTGATCCTGCCGTTGAACATGTGATCTCTCCTTCGTCATAACCGTTTCCGGCAGTGTGTTGCCGACCATCCAGACCGCATCATATGATGACTTGATTTCAAATAGTAATCAATTACTATCTTGATTCGGATGCCCCGACAATCCCGAAGGACGGAGAATGTACGCAACCGCATCCACAACCCTCGGGGGGGAACATGGCGCACAGGAAAAAGGGAACTGTTGTGCAGATGCGCGACGACTCCGATGAGTCCGGCCTGGTCAGGACAGGGTCCGGAGACAACTTGGAGAAGGCGATGGTCATGGCTGTCAAACACGCCGATGGGAATAATAAAATGGCCAGAACCAGCGAAGACCTCGGGAACGCGCGGATTGATGGTCCCGAAGACGGAGCCGATACCCGACCCATCCACGAAACCCTCGATCATGCCACGCAGGTCTGGATCTCGCGCTTTACGCATGGATTGTCGCCCGCCGCGCTGATGGGCGCCTGGTTCGACTGGGGCACGCATATCCTGGCAGCGCCGGGCAAGCGCCTGGAACTGGCCGAAAAGGCCGCAGACAAGGCCGCCCGGCAGGCCCGTTTCATGATCAAATGCGCTTCGACCACCGGCGATGCCACACCCTGTATCGAGCCGCTGCCGCAAGACCGCCGCTTTCGCGACGAGGCGTGGCAGATGAAGCCGTTCAACATGATCTATCAGGGCTTCCTGTTGCAACAGCAATGGTGGCACAATGCCGTCAGTGACGTTCCCGGCGTCAGCGCCGATCACGAGCGCGAGTTGCAATTCATGACGCGCCAGATGCTCGACATGTTTTCGCCGTCAAATTTCCTGCTCACCAACCCCGAGGTGCTGCGCAAGACCCGCAACACGGCGGGTCGGAACCTGGTTGAGGGGATGCAGAACCTTCTGGAGGATATGCGCGCGGCGATGCCCGGGGCCGACCCCGTGAGCACCGGGGAATTTCTGCCGGGGCGCGACGTGGCGACAACCGAGGGCAAGGTTGTCTATCGCAACCGGTTGATCGAGTTGATTCAATACACCCCGAAGACCGACAAGGTGCATGTCGAACCGATCCTGATCGTCCCGGCCTGGATCATGAAGTATTACATTCTCGACCTGTCGCGACAGAACTCGATGGTCCGCTATCTGGTCGAACAGGGCCATACCGTCTTCATGATCTCGTGGAAGAACCCCGACGCAGAGGACCGCGACCTGACGATGGAGGATTATCGCCGTCTCGGGGTAATGGACGCGCTGGATGTGATCGGCGACATTGTTCCCGACCGCAAGATCCAGGGTGTCGGATATTGTCTGGGCGGCACGCTCTTGTCGGTCGCGGCGGCGGCAATGCAGCGCGATGGAGACACGCGGCTGGCCTCGCTGTCGCTTCTGGCCAGCCAGGTCGATTTTTCCGAGCCGGGCGAGCTGGGGTTATTCATCAACGAAAGCCAGTTGGCGTTTCTGGACAGCGTGATGTGGAAACAGGGGTATCTTGATACAACCCAGATGGCGGGTGCGTTCCAGATGCTGCGCTCCAATGACCTGATCTGGTCACGGATGGTGCGTGAATATCTAATGGGCGAACGCTTTGAGATGTTCGATCTCATGGCGTGGAACGCAGATGCGACGCGTATGCCCTACCGGATGCATTCGGAGTATCTGCGCAAACTCTATCTCGGCAATGATTTCACCGAAGGGCGGTTTCGCGTCGCAGAACAGCCGGTGCATGTTTCCGACATCCGGGTGCCGATCTTTGCAGTGGGAACGCTCAAGGATCATGTTGCGCCGTGGAAATCTGTGTTCAAAATCGACATGCTGAGCGACACGGATGTGACATTTGCGCTGACCAGTGGCGGGCATAATACCGGGATCGTGACACCGCCGGATCATCCCCGCCGAACCTATCGGATCAGCACCCGGACAGAGGCCGATCTTCACGTCGGCCCCGACACATGGATTGAGCAAACGCCGGTGCACCAGGGGTCGTGGTGGGAGCCATGGGCCGAATGGCTTGATGGGCACGCGGGCGCCATGGTTGCGCCGCCGCGCATGGGCCTCAAAGGTAAGGCCCCTGTCGCCGATGCGCCAGGCACATATGTGTTTCAGAAATAGGCAATTGGCTGGCGGCGCCAGTCGCGAGAGAGAAAAGGAAGATTGCACATGACAAACCGGCTGAAAAACCGGCAATGGGGCCTCTTGGTTGCGGCGAGTGTGGCCGTCCTGTTCGGACTGCTGACCATAAGTGCTGGCGGGCGCGCATTGTTTGGAAGCGCCGAGGCACGCGCCTCGGTAGGCGATGCCGTGCCTTTCGTCTTGTGGTTCAACTTTCTCGCCGGATTCGCCTATGTCGCGGCGGGGGTCGGGCTATTTCTGTGCAGGCGCTGGGCCGTACCCCTCGCGATTGCGATCTTTGCCGCAACAATTTTGGTGACGCTCGCTTTCGCAGCCCACTTGGCTCTTGGCGGCGCCTACGAGATGCGCACGGTCGGCGCAATGAGCCTGCGCACCATCGTGTGGGGTATCATCGCCGCAGTTGCGGTGCGCAGCACGCATACGGTTTCAACCGCGCAACACTGAAGGCCGTCACACGCGGTTCGCGCACCGGGAGACACCGGAAAAAAGGAGAGAGGAAGTGACAGCAAACACCGCAACAACGAGACGAAACCGGATAGGCGCACCTGTGTTGGCCGTAACCCTTGCCTTTGCCGCCGGTTCTGCGGCGGGGCAAGAGGTGATGCCCGTTTCACCCAATTTGACGCCGACACTTCAAGACCTGTTGCGCAAGGAGATGCTGTCGATCGAGGATGCCAGCAAACAAATCCTGTCGGCCCTGATCGCCGGAGATGACGCGCGTGTCGCCGAACTGGCGCAGCAAATTCACGACAGCTTTATCTTGCAACAATCCATGACGCCAAAGGACAAGCAAGACCTGATGGCTGCGGTCCCAGAGGGTTTCGTGAGGCGCGACCGCGCGTTTCACGAAATTTCGGCCAGCCTGGCCGAGACTGCGCGCGCAGGCGACCAGACGCGACAACACGCCGAGTTCAATCGGATGATCGAGGCATGCTCCGCCTGCCATGCGCTCTATGCGACAGACCGATTTCCAAAGCTCGCTGAATAAAGACACCGCCACTCTGGAGGGGGAGTCTCCGGCTTTCCGGGCTGGCGGGAGCCGCGGCGCTGATGACAGGGAGGACGAGATCATCAGCGCCGTCTGGCTCGCTTAGCTGGCATCTTTCGGTTCGTGGGGAGGCGCGAAGAAATGAATGATATGATTATCGGCGCGTATGACTGTTCGGAACGAAAACGCGCCCAGTTCAGGCAGGTGGCAGAGATCATCGGTATCGACAAAACCTATCTGGACCGGATGCTCAATTTCTTTGGCGCGCGTGTCTGCTTTGACAGGCAACTCGGTCGGTTCTGTACCGAAGAAACCGGCTGTGACAAGGCAAGGCAAATGGAACGGATGACGGTCTTTTGGCGGATGATCGCACTCTACGAGGAAGGGTATTCCGGCAACCTCGTGCAAGTGCATCGAGACCTGCCTGATATCCGGCGGCAAGATTTCGCGCGCTGGCTTGAGTTGTTTCGTGAAACACTCGATGAAACAGCCCCGACGCCCGAAGCCGCAAACTATCTCATGGCCAGGGCGACACGTGTCGCGCACGGTCTGGAGAAGGCGGTATTCGAGCGTAAGGCCGATGATATTTCGGTTCTGCACGAGAAGGTAATCACGGATAAAAGATCGTAGCTCCGACATACTCGGTGTGAAACAGTGTGCCCCGAGCCGCGCGTTACCAAAGTCTGACAAAACATGCGCCACCCAACCGCTTGCAGGTTAGCGGCGTAGCCCTCACTGTTTCAATGTCAACCGCAACCCGTTTGATGCGCGGTACTTCCCCTCCGACAGGCTGATCAGGGTCAAGCATTCGTCGGCTTTGCGCGGCCCGGTCACGAGCGTCACACAAAGCCGGTTGCCCGATAGCGCCCAATGACCTTCTCCGATGCCGAGAGGAGATTTCATCTTTACCGAGCCATCCCGACCATAATGCAACGTCACCGACATGATCCCCTTGCGCCCCTGAAAGCTATGCCCGACAATTTCGCGCTGGATGTCCTCAGCCGAGAGCAATTGCTCCGCTCGGGCGTCCGTGCAGAACGCGATCAGCATCGCGACGACAAGTATCGCCAGCTTCAGCCCCTGAAAAGCATTTGACCTGCAGCCCGGTGGTTTCTTGTGTTTGCATAACCGAACTTGCACCGAACCTTCAGGAGACCTGTCCGTGTTCGCTGGCTGATCATATCGCGCGGGAAATCCGCGCCGGGTAATAATCATTTCACACGCCATACAGCTCTTCCTCCTGAGGTGTAGCAATGCCAGCAAAGCGCGCAAACAGGTCCGTTGGGAAAGGCCACACGGGGGTATTCCCCTTCTGCGCGCTACCCCTGCCGTCTTTGGTGTTCATCTGGCGATCCGCAAAAGATAGTGACCAATTACTATCACCTCAAGTGCAAATTGCAACACCAATCTTGTGCGAATGCCCGGACCGCGCGATCACTCAGTGTTGTGACACCCGCGCGGTGCGCGAAACACCGCTTCGAACCCGCCTGTTTTTCCCCGCACGGGAGAATACAGAATCAACTCGCCCTCGGCGCCCTCTGCGATGGCCCTGACAATCGACAAGCCAAGCCCGCTGCCCTGCATCAGCGCCTGCCCCCGCTCAAACCTTGCAGTCAGTCGGGCCAACGTTTCTGCTGGCACCGTCGGGCCGCCATTGATGACCCGAAGGATACCATCGCCCGTCAGGATCACCTGCACGGGGCCCTGTTCGCTACCATGACGCAATGCGTTCTCGACCAGGTTGCGGGCAAGAATTGCAAAGGCGTCAGGGTCGATATCCGAAGGCACCGGATCGTCGGCAAGGGTGGCATCAATTCGCCCCGCCCCGACGCTCCGCTTCAGATCCGACAGCACCATCTCCAGCACCGGGCGCAGGTCTGACATATGGCTCTGGCGAAGCCGCCCGCCCTCGGCGCGGGCCAGTTGCATCAGTTTTTCCGACAACCGGGTGAGCCGTTTGAGCGCTATTTCAATCTCGGCTGCCCTTTGTCCTGCCTGCGGATCGGTGGTTTCAGCCAGCAACCGCTGAGTCTGGGCCAGCGCGGCGGCAACCGGCGTGCGCAGCTCATGCGCAGCATTGGCGGTGAAACTGCGCTCGGCGTCCAATGCGCGCCGTAGCCGTTCAAGAAGTTGGTTGACCGCCTGCACTACTGGCGAGATTTCACTCGGCAAACGGGTCTCATCCACAGCCGACAGATCGCGCACCCCACGACTGGCCAAAGCCCCGCTAAAGCGACGAACCGGCCGCAAGCTTAGGCGGACAATAGCCACGATACCGATCAGGCTTAGTGGAATGATTAGAAACAGCGGCAGCGCCAGCCCCATCAGCGCCTCGCGCGCGACGTCGGCGCGATGGCTCAGCGGCTCGGCTACGGCGATGGTGACGGTTCCCTGAAGGGCTGCGTCATAGTAGAGTCGGTGGGTTTTTGTCTGGCGGAATCCCATGCCGTCAAAAGGCGGGAAATCCACCTCTTCGGCCGCGTGCGAACGCATCAGAATGCGGCCTTGGCTGTCGCGCACCAGATAGGTGAAAAACTCCTCGTGCTGGCGCAAGGTAGCAATGCGTTCGCTGACGCCCTCGTCCTCGCGATCAAGAATGTCGAGGACCGCCAATGGCAGGATACGCTGGGCGGTTTCCTCCAGCGTTGAATCAAACACCTCGTCCATCTCGCCGCGCAAAAGCGTGGCAGTGGCCAATGCTGCCGCCAGCCATAGCAGCGTCAGGCCGATCCCCAACGCCAACGCCAGCCGCCCTTGAAGAGAGCGCGGTCCCCTCACGGCGCACCCAACCGATAGCCCATGCCGCGCACGGTCTCAATCCGCTCGCGCCCCAGCTTCTTGCGCAACCGGCTGACATGCACCTCGATCGTGTTGCTTTCGATCTCGGACTCAAACGAATAAAGCCGCTCTTCCAGTTGCGCCTTGGACAATAGCTGGCCGGGTCGTTGGATGAGGGCCTCAAACAGCACCCATTCGCGCGCTGTCAAAGCCACCAGCTTGCCGCCACGCTGCACCGAGCGTGCGGCAAGGTCGATCTCGAGGTCGCCCAGTGTGACCAGCGGATTGGGATTGCCGCTATAGCGCCGCACCACCGCGCCAAGACGCGCCGAAAGTTCGGAAAGGTCGAAAGGTTTGACGATATAGTCGTCAGCCCCGGCGTTCAGCCCTTCGATCCGGTCGCTGATCTGATCCATCGCGGTCAGGATGATCACCGGGGTTACGTCGCCGCGTGCCCTGAGCATGCGCAGAAAGTTCTGACCGCGCCCATCGGGCAGCATCAGGTCGAGCAGAATCAAGTCATAGCCCGCCACATCCAGATATTCGCCCGCCGCATCGAGCCGCACCGCCCAGTCGACCGAATGGCCGTCGGCCGCGATCTGGTCGTGCACCGCAGCCCCCAGCACCGTATCATCTTCGATCAGCAGCACGCGCATGATATTCTGTCCTGTTGTCGTTACGCCCTCTCTATCACCGACAAAGCTGACGCGCACCTGAAGCCAAAACCGCGCGCGCTTCAGGTCCGTGTCAGGATTAGACGCAATATGGTCTCATACCCACTGGCTACAGGAGACGGGAAGATGAGAAAATACCTGATGACGGCATCCCTGATTGCAAGCTTTGGCGCGACCGGCATGGCCCTCGCCGACGATGACTGCCGCGTGCCCAAGGCCGACTGGCAACCGCGCGAAGCGGTGCAGGCGATGGCCGAGAGCCAAGGCTGGACCCTGCGCAAGCTCGAAACCGATGACGGCTGTTACGAGATCGAGGGCAACGATGCCGAGGGTCGCGAAATAGAAGCCAAGCTTGATCCCGCCACGCTGGCGATCGTCAAGCTGAAATATGGCGATGGCGAATGCCGCGTGCCGATGGTCGACTGGCAGCCGCGCGAGGCGGTTCAGGCGATGGCACAAGAGCAAGGCTGGGCCGTGCGCCGGATCAAGACCGATGATGGCTGTTATGAAATCAAGGGCCGGGACGCCAAGGGCCGCAAGTTCGAGGTCAAGCTTGACCCCGCCACACTGGCGGTGGTCGAGACCGAGTATGACGATGATGATGATGACGACCGTGGGCGTGTCATGGCCCCTGCCACGGCCGGAACGGTCCAGCCGCCCGCCAACGGGCTTTTCACACCGGGCAGCAAACCCGTGATCGAGTGATGGTTCGCGCCGGGGCGGGCGCATGAAGGCGCCGCTCCCAGCATAAGTCAAACGCTCATATCCGTGAAGGACCCACGATTATGACTCTGAAAAGCACCGCCGACCGTTACGGATCGCTGTCGATCAGCATGCACTGGCTAATGGTGCTGCTGCTGATCGCGGTTTACGCGGCCATCAACCTGCATGACATCGCCCCCAAGGGAAGCGACCTGCGCGCTGAGCTGAAACTCTGGCACTTCATCCTCGGCCTCGGGGTGCTTGCGCTGGTGCTCGCGCGCATTGTGCTACGTCTGACATCGGGGGCTACACCAGAAATCACACCACCGATTTCTCGCTGGCAGTCCCTATCGGCACAGGCCCTGCATGTCGCGCTTTACGCCTTCATGCTCGCCATGCCGCTAATCGGTTGGCTCGCGGTGAGTGCGAAGGGCGCGCCGATCACATTCTTCGGCCTACACCTGCCAATACTGATCGGCCAAGACAAGGAACTCTATGATTGGCTGAAGGAAACACACGAGGTCATCGGGACCGCAGGGTATTACCTGATCGGCCTGCATGCCGCCGCCGCCCTGTTTCATCATTATGTGATGGGGGATAATACCTTGCGGCGCATACTGCCGGCACGACGCTGATCACCGAGAAAGTCCCACTGGTCGGCGCGGCCGGTCATGGCTGCATCACCTGATCTGAACATCCTTCTGCTGCGCAACACTTCGGACAACCTCGGCCTGCGCTCCAACCCCGTCGCCCCTCCAGAGCGGCGGGGCTTCTTTTTTGCCGAACGGAACCTGACGGCAGGCTGAAGCAGTTTTTCGTTTCCCGTCAGGCTGGCATCAGCCCAACCCCTCATTCCGGTTCTCGAAACCACCAAGAACATAAGGACAGACCCCATGAAAACCCTACTCTCCGCCCTTGCCCTGACCACCGCCCTGACCGTACCGGCGCTGGCGCTGGCCAAGCCGGTCACCCTGACCACCACCCTGAACAACTATGGCGGCGACGGCGCCTATCTGGCGCTCTACGTCACCGATGCACAGGGCGCCTACATGGGCAGCTTGTGGATGGCCGGGAGCAAGGCGAAATATTACGAACATCTGCGCGATTGGTATCGTGCCACCGCTGGCAACCCGGCCGAGATCAACGGCATTACGGGCGCAAGTGTCGGTGCCGGACGGCAGCTGAAGATAACGCTCGATCTGGCCGATGCGCTGTTTGATGCCGGCTACAAGTTGCACATTGATGCCTCGGTCGAGGACATGCGCGACAGCCCCTCCGAAGTGGTTGTGCCGCTGACCAGCGCGGGTGCGGGCAAGTCGGTGCCGGGCCGTCGCTATATCCGTGATTTCACCTACAACATGTAATTCGGCGGAGGCCCTTCATATGCTGCGTTCCTTGCATAAATTCCCCGGACTGATCGCGGCGCTGATGATTGTCGTCATGACACTCAGCGGTGCCATCCTGTCAGTTTTTCCCGCACTTGAGACCGTGCAGGCCCCGGCTCAGTCCGAGGCCACCCTGAGCGTGTCTACACTGGCCGAGCGCGTGAGTGCGACCTATCCGGGCATCGAGCAGATCCGCCGCGCGCCCTCCGGTCAGATCACCGCCTTCTATTTCGACGACGGCCGCCCCGGATCAGTGGTGATCGACCCCGCAACCGGTACAGGTGTAGCCACTTACGAGCCTTCCGCCTTTCAACGCTGGATGACTAGCCTGCACCGCTCGCTGTTTCTGGATGATGCCGGACGGTTGACGGCAGCCGCCGGTGCAGCAGCACTTCTCGCGCTGTCGCTTTCAGGCCTGATGCTGACCGCGCGGCGCATGGGCGGTTGGCGGCGCATCTTCACGCGCCTGCGCGGGCCGCTCATGGGGCGACTGCATGTCGAGGTGGCGAGATGGACAGTCGCAGGTTTGCTCTTGTCCTCCACCACCGCGCTGTTCATGACCGCCAGCACCTTTGATCTGATCCCGCAGGGCAGCGCCCTTATGTTCCCGTCCGAGGTCAGCGGTAAGACTGGCGCAGCCCCCGGCACCATAGCGCTGCTGCGCGACACGCCGGTGACTGCCTTGCGCGAGTTGACCTTCCCCTACCCCGGCGATCCGACGGACGTGTTCACCCTCAAGACCGATAGCGGCGCAGGTTATCTTGACCAGGGCAACGGCGCGATACTGATCTGGAGCGATGCCGGGACATGGCAGCACCTCACCGAAACCATCTACATGCTGCATACCGGACAGGGTGCGGCGTGGCTCGGCCTGATCCTTGGGTTGATGGCGCTTGGCGCGCCCTTCATGGCGGGCACTGGCGCCCTCCTCTGGCTTCAGATCCGCCGTGCGCGCCCAGCGATCAAGGGCAATGTCGCGCCAGGCAAAGCCGATACGATCCTGCTGGTGGGCAGCGAAGGCGGCAGCACCTGGGGCTTTGCCGCAACGCTGAACGCGTCGCTGACAGAGGCGGGGCACAAGGTTCACACCGGCGCGATGTCGCGGTTTGCGCCCGAGCGTTATAAAAGCGCCGAGCGGGTGATCGTGCTGGCAGCGACCTATGGCGACGGCATCGCCCCGGCCTCCGCCAAGGGGTTTCTCGCGCGGCTGAGCGCCCTTCCCCAAGCACCGCGATTGCCTCTCGCGGTTCTGGGCTTCGGCGATCGGCAATTCCCCAAATTCTGCGGCTATGCCAACGATGTGACCCGCGCCGCGAAAGAGAAAGGCTGGCCCGAGCTTCTGGCGATGGCAACCGTTGACCGCCAATCACCACAGGAGTTTGCCCGCTGGGGTCATGCCCTTGGCGAGGCCATCGGCCATCCGCTGGACCTCTCGCATAGTCCTGCCATTGCGCGCAGCCATGCACTGACCCTGATCTCGCGGCGCGATTATGGCGTCGACATGCAGGCGCCCGCTGCGATCCTGCGCTTTGCCCTTCCAGACACTGGGTTACTCTCGCGGCTCACCGGGCGCGGCTTCGGGCGCTTTTCGCCTGGTGATCTTTTGGGCATCCTGCCCAAAGGCTCGCCCGTGCCGCGCTTCTACTCGCTGGCCTCGGGTCGGCGCGACGGTTTCGTCGAAATCTGTGTCAGCCGCCATCCAGGCGGGCTCTGTTCGGGGCAGCTTCTCGATCTGGAACCTGGCGACACGGTTCAGGGGTTCATCCGTCATAACCCGGAATTCCGCCCTACCAAAAACCGCAAACCGGTGATCCTGATCGGCGCAGGCACCGGGATCGGGCCACTGGCAGGCTTTGCCCGCGCCAACCGCGCCAAACGCCCGATGCATCTCTATTTCGGCGCACGCCATCCCGACAGCGATCTATTTTATGAGCAGGAATTGCTGGATTGGCAGGCGGACAACCGGCTGACATCGGTTACAACTGCGTTTTCGCGCACTCCAACGCGGTCCTGGGTGCAGGACGCTCTTCGCGCCGATGCGACACGGATCGCGCGACTGATCGAAGACGGCGCGCAGGTGCTTGTCTGCGGCGGGCGCGACATGGCGGCAGGGGTCGCCGAGGCGATGAGCGACGTTCTGATGCCGGCCGGTCTGACGCCCGCACTCTTGAAAGCAGAGGGACGATATGTCGAAGACACCTACTGATCTTGTCCGCCACGCCCTCCATGGTCCAACCATGGGCACAAGCTGGTCGGCACTGTTTCACACATCCGCCGCAGTCGATCCCGCCCCGATCCGCGTAGCCCTTCAGGGTGCCGTCGATCAGGTGGACCGACAGATGTCCACATGGAAGCCCGACAGTGATCTCATGCAGATTAACCGCGCGCCCGTTGGGCAATGGCTCACCGTTCCGGTCGAATTGATGGAGGTGCTGACGAAAGGGCTGGAAATCGGTCGCCTCTCGGACGGCGCGTTCGATATCGGCATGGGCGATGTCGTCACCGCCTGGGGCTTCGGCGCAAAGGATGCCGATACAAAGGCGATGCGCATCGGCTTGGGCATGGCACGCATCCCGACACATGAAATACTGGAGCTTGATCCCGATGCGCTGAGGCTTCGCAAACATGATCCGATTTCACTGGATCTGTCCGGCATCGCCAAAGGCTATGGCGTGGATCGGATGATGGCTGTGCTCAAGCGCTTTGAAATCAAGGGCGCCCTGGTCGGGATAGACGGAGAAATGTGCGCGCTCGGTCGGCAACCGGATGGCCGCCCGTGGACGATTGCGGTTGAACGACCCGATTTTGAACTTCGCGCACCGCTGTCGATTTTGGAGTTGTCGGATTGTGCCGTCGCGACTTCGGGCGACTATCGACACTGGGTCGAACTTGGCGCGCAGCGTCTGTCACATACGATGGATCCCGCACGTGGCGGGCCTTTAACGAGTTCGCCCGCCTCGGTCACGGTTCTGGCCAAAACCTGCATGGAGGCGGATGCCTGGGCGACCGCGCTGATGGTGCAAAGGGGTTTGGAGGGGACAAAGACCGCCGATAGACTGAACCTGAACGCCCTCTTTATCGAGCGCGACGGGGACAAGTTTCGCCAGACGGCGGTGGGGTCACTTTTTGGGGCCGAGGCTTAGGGCCCAAGCCGGTTTTGCGAGTGACAGTTTAGGGGCAGCAAACGACATGAAGCCAGAGTTTGTGGATCGACTGAATGTCGTTTTGGTGACGATTGCACTGGTCGGGCTTGTTTCCGGTTTGGGTCTCTGGGCGGTCGGAAAACCGGAACTGGCGAATTACGCTTGGCTTCTTGGCGTCATCCCGATTCTCTCCACTCTGGTCATCGAGATCATTCGGAGCCTGTCCAAAGGTGACATCGGCCTCGATATTGTCGCCGTGCTTTTGATGACGGCGGCATTGCTCTTTGGTGAAACACTGGCCGCGGCAGTGGTCACCCTGATGTATTCCGGCGGTACTTTCCTTGAGAGCTTCGCCGAAGGCCGCGCCCGGCGCGAGATGAGCGATCTGTTGTCGCGGGTGCCGCGAACGAGTGCATTGCTGTGGCGCACAGCAGTGAAGTATTCGTGAAGTGGATATCGAAGGCCGCCGGATAATGTCCGTGTAATGCCACCGGCGAGATCAAGCCTCCGTGACTTCCACTGGTTGAGAAAAACCGTCCATGATGTCATCAACCAAGTAGTGCGCGAGTGCTTTGCGCACGCGAAATCGTTTCCGGCCCGTTTCATCAAGATCGAAATCGAGACAGATTCCGCGCGACAAATGGCCCGCCTCGTTGGTCTTGGCTTGAACCACGACTTCGACATGACAATGCCAGTCCGCATCGAGGGTCGGCAAACGGCGGTTTTCCTCCATAAACATTCGGCACTCCACCGGAACGATCATTCTGAAGTCACAAGATTGAGGGCTGTCGTAACCTTCCGCAGAAGGCTTTGCATCGCAGCCGAAATAAAACCATATACCGTTTGGCCGCAGAAGGATCTGCCATACCTTGCCTGGTTTACAGGCCTCCGGGTAACCTATTGAAAACGCACGGCCACTCCACGGTGCAGTTTGCAAAAAACGCCAATGAAATCAATTTCGTACACGGATTGAAAATCCGTGTACACCGGTTCGATGCCGGTACTCGCCTCCATTTATGATTATATAACAGGCTGTTACAGGTATTTACGCCGTCCGACCCCCTATGGCCCCCAACGCGCAGCAGTTGGATTCATTTGCATCTGAACTTCGCTGTCCACCTTTTGCTTTCACTATCTTGCAAAACTACACCTTCCGCCTCCATTATTCCTAAAAGAGTGCGAGGAATATGGCCTTCGTGACCCTTATGGCCTTCGTAAATGCCAAGCGTACGTCCAATTTCTGCGTTGGTAAGTCCATCGGTCGATGCGACTAGCAGAATTTCCAAAATTGAAGTCTTTAGGTCGGCGATCGCACGTTGGGCCCTTTGGTATGTTTCATGCATCGCTAATGCCCTTAAATTTGTCAAATTCTTGGGGAAGCTTATCGATCCAATCATCAACACTGAAACTGTGGATATCCCATGTAACTTGAAATTGATTTGAAACCTGTGGCAAACGACGCGACGCGCCCGCCCCTTTGCCTCCCGCCCCGGATGTAATCTTTTTCTTCGCGGAATCGTAGTATAAGTGCCTGCATAGCTTTTGAAAATCGCGGGTGAACATGCTTTGCTGGCTTGTACATTGCTCCCGGACTTCTCCAGGTGTATCTGGCCTACCGCACAATGCATGATCTGCGTCGTCACCAAACTGATCAATAAGCTGTACCGGCATTCTCACCTTGTGGCGCTGAGCTTTTTGATAGTTATTCGGGTCGGATGGCATCCAAACCTCATATGCGCCGTGCTTTAGTGAGCCGTCAGGATTCTTTTTGAAAAGGTTGTCACGCAAGACAAATGTCAGCCAAGCCCAGAGCGCCCTATTGTGCAAGACATCTTGCACGCTGTTGCTTCCTAGCGAAGCCAAAACTGCAGAAGCCATCTCTTTAGTGGTTTGGAACTCCTTGGCTTCAAATCCCTTTGAACCGGCAATGGATATCGCAATTGCCGAGTCGATAGGATCCAAGCTTCCTGAAGAAATTTCTCCCCTGAAAACGGCTTCGAATTTTTGCATTCCCAGCGCGGTAAATTGATACAGATTAGGAAACTTCATTTCAAATTCTCCTCACCTACTAAACTATTTAGGGCTTCAGAAAAGAGGTTCATTTTAGTCAAGATCACAGACTTTGCAGCTTCTAGCCAAGTTCCGAAATCTTCGACGTTGGAAGTAGAGGGGAACTTATCACAACCCATTGTTTTCTCCACCCAATTTACCCAAGCGAACATCCATCCCTCATCAAGTTTGCCGCCTGATTCAAAGATTTTGGAAAAGACTTTCTCTATAACGACTGGAAATACTGAAACTAGAAATACCGGATTTGATTTGACCCAAAGAATGGGATCTACTTTGCTTTCCATCTTCTCGTTTAGGTACAATATTGGAAAACTGTCTTCCTCAACCGAAAGCTCCCAAAGAAAGGGCGTTGTATCCTTCTTTTGGAAATGCAAAATACCCTCCGCATCGCCACTATTATTGCTTTTCGGAAGTTTTGCTGACCCCAAAAGTAAATGCTCTTTTCCTGAGCCATGATTAACGATTCTTAGCTCAACTGAGGGTGAGATGAGACTTGCCTTATCGAGAGTGGCACTCGTTTTTAAGTCACCCAAAGTTCCAAAATCAGCAAAGTGGACACTTTTATTTTCACTGAGCATTACCCGAACTCTTGATTCAGGCGGGAAACCTTCGACCTTACTTTTATCCAGCAGCTCGAAAATACACACTACACCGTCCGAACCCTCTTTCCAGTCGAAATTGAAGGCACTTTGTGGCAGCGATTTACGTCCGGTAAACTTGATCGCGGTTTTAGTCATTTGTAGATACCTTCGGGCGAAGTGGCGTATGATGAACAATCAGCTCTCTGTTGGCATCAAAGCCGATGATCTTTGCGGAAAAACTTTGATCGCAACCTTGGAAATACAGTCCAGCCTTGCTGTCTTTCTCGGTCTCGATGACTTTGGTATGTTCGCAACCGGAGACCGTCTTTTGTAAGTCCTTGATTCTAAAATCAAACTTGCTCCATTTTGGCGTGGCCCTCCCATCTGCGTATGCAAAACGAACATTTAAGTTTAGTGGCCATCCGCCTGCTGTCGGATTTGCCTTGATTTCGAAGCCATTAGCCAATTCCTTAACAGAAAAGTAACTTACTTTGGGCTTGGGCGGAGGAACAATTACGATCTTTTTCTTACGCTTCTTCTTCGACGCCTTTGGAGCACCTGGAGCGGCAAACCATTTAGCAAAGACAGATGCGTCAGGCTCATTGTTGTCTGATTGAACTAAGCTGCGTGCTTTGCGCGGTAGCGTGTTCACAAACCTTTTTAGAGAAATTCGCCCTTCATACCCTTTTTCACGCAGTTTCTCGAGAACTTCGGTATTCTCCAAAAGCCCAAGATGAGCTTTTCCTTCACAAAAGTTCAAGTACACGCTTAGGGCGTCATCCCGGCAAAACAGAAAAACATCTATGTCGGCTTTGTTAACTGCTTGCACGTGCGGAAGGTACATTCCGCCTCTATAGAACATATCTGTTGGTGTATTGCCTACCGGCGTACGCCTCATACAAATATATAATTCGCCATATTTTGTCGTATTATTGCGGCTTACCGGGATCTTTAAGAGAAAAGATACAAATTCGTTTTCTTCAAATTTCTCGGTAATATTTTCCAGAATTTCGTTTTCAAGCGTTTCTTTTAGATTTCCCGTGAATTGTTCTTCTCCAATTTCTATTTCAAAGTCGGGATCGTCTTTTGTACTAGACACGATTGAGATTATGCCTTTGGGGTCCTGTTGAAATGATGAATTAGTGAATTTTCCCCGCACTTCCACAGCGATACTACCGAGGGACGTGGAGTCGATAGTTTTTTCACCTACTACAACATTCAAAATCCCAGCAGCGATCGCAGGCGCAAAATTCTCAATCGCAGCGGCGCAAATTGTTTTTTCGTCGAGCTCTTTGCGCGGGTAAGGAATTACTAATGACAATCCAGAAGAATCGTCTTTGTCGTAGCTATCCGTGGCGAATGCTTGTGCAACTTGTTGAGCGTTAGTCGCTTGATGGAGCTTCAGTATGTTTTCGTTTTCACCGTCAGCATAGAATGCAAAGCTGCCGCGGAACTTCCCCTCCCACTCGTCAGCTTTCAGTACACTCATACCGCAACAGATTGTGTCGAGTTCGTGCTGCCGTCTTGTGACGCCAAGTACTGTGTGAATCTCCGATGCAAGCAGAAAGGTTACTCGCCCTATCCCGCGACCACCTCTCCCTTCACCCGACTTGTTAGAACGCCCAAAGTTGAGCCAGTACCCCCAAAAGTCGCTTTTGCGTTGTTCCAGATCGCCAAGTAACCCGGTGGTATTTTCATCTTCAATAACCAACCAACGTACCAAATTGCTGTCCCACTCTGAGGGCCACGGAAGGTTGCAATGTTTGCGTTTGGCAATAAGGTCCGCGAGATGTCCACCCCGGCTTCCCAACGTATCTTCAAAAAATTCAAATCTGGCAGTTACCGTCTGTTTGCCAGGTTTCTTTGCGTCTAGTATGTTTTGGATGGTTTCACGCACAAATGTATGTGCATGCGGAAATTTTTCCGTATCAAATATTTCGCTGTCCAGACCTTCATGTGATGCTGCAGCACCTACACTTGGCCACTGCCAATGTACAACGTCTGAAATAGTAGATTTTGCGCTCATAACTTGAACTCTCCCCCAGCCTTATTGCTCGTAGTTTTGAAACGTCCTTTTGCTTCGTCGAGTCTTTTTTGGAGTGCCAAAAAAACCTTTCGAACATCATCATCTGAGTATTCATACGCAGATTTATTTGAGAGGTTTCCAATTAACTGAAGGTCTTTCAACGACTTCGTTACCCTCGCCTCAGCTAGTTCTACAAATTTCCTCCTCTTGTCCCGCATGTATCCTCCGCTCCTATTGTGATTGCATCTTTATTATATTTCTAAAATGGTGTCAATATTGATGCAATATATACATAATGTTGTGTACATTTACCCAATTTGAAATTCTTTGATGGAATTTTGTCAAGTTTCATTAATATAGACAAAATGTTATACAATATCCCTGCTATATAGCCTTCGCGCTTGTTGGTGTCGCAAGGTTCTTGGCCTGCCTAAATGATGGCCGCCAGACAATGATTGAAACACAACCGCCATCCTCTCAAAAGAAAGGCCACTGGACTTTTCGAAAGCCGTTCGCCGATTCCATACAGCACACGTCAGTCTAAGAGGACCGTTGAGGGGTATGTTTAGCTCGCCAGGAACTGCGTCAATCAAAATGCACAGGGCACAGGGCAGCGTAAGTTCTTTGTCTCACCTATTCAAAGTGCTTAAGAGCGGGATCCTCGCCAGATAAAAAGGATTCGAGACTATTGAGTAGATCGTCTGACGGTTGCTTGCCGATGGCACACTCCCATACAACCCCGACTCTCCAGCCTTGCCCAAGCAAATCGACCACATTCCTTTTGTCACGTTCGACGTTCTCCCGGAACTTGCTGGTCCAGAATTCGGTATTGCTGGAGGGAGTTGTCGCCTTAGAACAATTGGGGTGCCTGTGCCAATAGCATCCATTAACAAAGAGTACCGTTCTCCATTTTGGAAGAACAATGTCTGGGCTCCCGGTTAGCCCGTTCACATTGACCCTAAACCTGTAGCCGCAGCGATGAAGCGCCTTGCGGAGCGCTACTTCGGGTTTTGTGTTCTTTCCTCGAATGCGGGACATCATTCGGGATCTGACATGTGGCTCAACGGTGTCCGTCAAAAGAGCGCCCCTTATTTCCAACCCAAACCTTTTAGCCTGGTGCTGCTCATGCCGCTGAGTATAGAAGAAAAATAGGAAGGAAACAGTATGAGCGGAGAGTACGGGATTATCGACTTGTTTGCCGGGCCAGGCGGCTTGGGGGAAGGATTTTCAGTGGCGGGAAGCGAAGGCGCCGTCAGCATGAAGATCCGCTTGTCGGTAGAGATGGAAAGTAATGCCATCCGAACTTTGCGCCTTCGGTCGTTCTTGAGGATGTTTGATGATGGTTTCCCGCCCGAATTTTATGAAGCGTTGAACGCGGAGAAACCATTACCGGACTGGTCGAAAGTTTATCCCAGTAGGTGGGAGAAAGCAGAACTGGAAGTCCGGCAACTAGAACTTGGCAAGGAGGGAGTATTTGAAGAAATCGCCGAAATTTGTGACCGAACGCGAAAAGAATTTGATGGTAACACAATCCTGATTGGAGGTCCGCCTTGCCAAGCCTACTCACTAGCGGGCCGATCGCGGAACAAAGGAAAGAAGAACTACGTCCTTGAGCAGGATCAGCGCCACTACCTCTACAAGGAATACACGAGAATCCTAGATCGACTAAATCCCGCCGCTTTCGTGATGGAGAACGTGAAGGGTATGCTGTCTAGCAAAGTTGATGGGGGAGGCATTTTCCACAAGGTGCTGGATGATCTCCGCTCTTCCGGGGACGGATACAAACTGTTGCCGTTGTCTGCACCGCTCCCTGACAGCGGAGAGCATGCGCTCGCCAGCGATTTCATACTACGTGCGGAAGAACATGGTGTACCGCAAGCGCGACATCGAGTGATCATTGTTGGGATAAGAAGCGATATCGCGGAGCGGGTCCAAATCGACTCCCCTCTGCTACCACCTCGCAGCGACCGGGTGTCCACGTGGGATGTTCTTTCTGGGTTTCCCAATATTAGGAGCGGGTTGAGCCGCGGTGACGACGTGGAAGCCTGGACGCAAGCTGTTCGATACCAAGCCGAGCGAATCGCAAATTCTGACGAGGTGCCCGAACACGTCAGGAAGGTTGTTAAAAGGATTGCCCAAACGAACGACCTACCTTCAAAGCGAGTTGGGCGAAGTTTTTCCGTTGGAAAGTGCGGGTTGCCCACTGATCTAGGCGACTGGCTGCTAGACACAGACCTGAAGGTCGTCTTGCAACATGAATCCAGAGGCCACATCTCTGATGATCTTGGTCGCTACCTTTTCTCATCCGCCTTCTCTATGGGGGATCAGAGGCGAACTCCCAAGCTCTCGGAGTTTCCAGAATTTCTGCAACCAAAGCACAAAAACCGAATGAGCGGTTATTTCGCTGACAGGTTCCGAACCCAAGTTGCTGGGCGCCCATCAACCACGGTCACTAGCCACATCTCAAAAGATGGGCATTATTTCATCCACCCGGATCCGATACAGTGTCGCTCTCTAACTGTAAGGGAAGCAGCGAGGTTGCAAACATTTCCAGACAACTACTTCTTCGAGGGTGGCAGGACCGCGCAGTATCACCAAGTGGGTAATGCCGTTCCGCCATACCTTGCATACCAAATTGCTCAGGCGCTTTCGAAACTGCTGGTATAGTCTGGAATATTTTTGCGCAAATGTTGGCCACTCTAAACAGCATTCATTCTCCTGTACCGTCCAGCATGGTCCAAGATCCAGCTGATAATTAGACAAGCGTTCGTAGTGAGTTATTCAACAACCGTATACTTCGTCCAATCACCTCCAACAGTTGAATGTCACTATTCGTAAGAGATGGGTCGGGGGTTCGACTCCCTTTATCCCCACCAACCTTTCTTCACTTCCGGCGGGATTTAAACAATGAAATCAACATTCTCGGCAACTCCTAAAGGTGACGATTACACTTTCGATTTTCAGACATCCAAGCTAAGCTGCGCTCAGGATTGGCAAAATGGCCAGTCCCGGGGTGTCGTAACCCCTCCGCTAGCGGTCGGTGTCGACCGTAATGACACCTCCTCGAACCTTATGGTCGGGGAGGCACTGGCGTATGTCCAGGGCTCCGGCCTAAAGGCCAGCGCAGTCGTCTAGCGGCGGCTTACGAACTCCCCGGCTGCCAGAGGAAACTCTGGTGGCCGATTTCGTTAGTAAAGGAGTTCTTATGAGCAACAGTGATTTGAAGAAGCAGGGAACAACTGTCGTCAGAGCATTCGTGCGTTCACAGATTGTGATTTTGGAACTTTTCGCCTTTGGCTACGCCTTACAGTTTCTGCAACAGGAGAATGCCAGCGCCCAGACCGCCGTCGCCATGCTACTATTTTGCGTGTTCACATTCACCTTGATCACGGGCAAGGGCTTTCCGCATTTTCGTCATCGCGGCAAAGCACTGCTGTTTCTTGTCGTCGCCGGGTTCTTCTCCATGCAAGGTGCAGTTTTGTTTGGCGAGCAACGTGAAGTGCACTGGGCCGAGCTTCGCGAAAGTGATCCCGCCGCGTATCTCGCTGAGTTACACGACGCCGACGAAGAAAGATGGTTCGCCGAACTGAGCGAACTCGACTTGGAAGCCCATGCAGCAGAGGTAGCGCGACGTGCCGCATTGGAAGAATCTGAACGACTTGCCGAATGCACAGACAAGAAGACCACTCTTGCCTACGTCATGATCCAAGCGGACGTTCGCCGGTCATTACGAGCACCATCGACCGCTGAGTTTCCGAGCCGTTTTAGCGCAGGAACGCGGAACATGGGAAATTGCGTTTATCAGGTGTCCGGCCAGTTCGATGCCCAAAATGGATTTGGCGCGATGATACGCGGCACATTCACCGGCACGGTCGAATATTTTCCAGAACGCGGTAGCTGGCGGACACTGACGCTGGATGTACAGGGGTAGCCTAAAAAAGCGCTACCACACGTCCGCAGACGTCCGCTGGAGCCCCCACTGTAATGCATGTGGGTAAGGCCCGCCGAAGTGCCCACAACACCCAGCGCGGCTTAGAAACTGCAAAGGTGCTAAGCAGAAAATTGTTACTTGTAACTGTAACCTAAGTTGAACAGCAGCAATAAAAATAGGGGGTAGTAAACCACCCCCTTGCACAGGCAGTATGTTTGCGCTGTTTGGCACGGGTAACAGGTAACGCTACCCGTGCGTTTGGTTCTAAAATGGCACGTCCCTCTGACCTTTCAGGGTTTCGAGGGCAACAACGCCACTCTGTTTTTGGATGGCAATGAGTTCCTCGCGACACACATCGCCCGATCCGCGAGTGAAGCCCCTTCTAGGCCGCTGATTTGTCTGTGCCAAATCATGCAAACGATGGGTGCCATATTCCCAGCCAAGATTCTGCATGGCACTCTTGATACGCCTCGCATCGTTGGGGAATAGTCGCTGTGTGTCTAAACGTAATAGGAGTTTGACGCTTTCCATGGAGACCCTGCCAGTACGATCAGCGAAATTATCTGCCAACATGTCCGCGAAATCATCTTCGACCATACGATGACCCTGTACCCGAGTTGCGTCTGGCCAAAGGTTTTCGGACAAAACAATAAATGCACCTTCTTTCTCACGAACCACCGCTTCCGCCCAAAGTTGGCCGGCTTCTGCCGCGAAGCGCTTCAGATCGAACCGGCCAACTACTACCGGCCAGATACGCCGGTTGCCTGTCAGATCGCGCAGATAGTTGCTCTCATTTGTCGTACCAAGAATTATGCAATGCCTCCGAAAATCGCTGGGATCGCGAGCATAGGGGCGGCGGTAGCTATCAATCGGCGTGCTCAGGAATTTCTTAAGGCTCTGGCTGTTGGTTTTGCTTAAGCCATCAAGTTCAGGGCATTCAACGATCCATGCACGCGCCAACAGTTCGGATTTGGTTTTGTCGTCGCTCTTTAAGTCCAAGCTGCCACAGAACCACTCATCTTGAATGGCAAGCATTGCCGCCATTTGGGATTTACCTGCACCCTGCGCGCCTTCCAGCACAAGCATGGTATCGAATTTGACACCCGGCTGTTTGATCCGACGCACACCAGCGATGAGGAACTTGCTACCGAACTCGCTATTTAATTCGGTGGCTTCGGCCCCGCAATAATCAGCCAGCCAGCGATCAATACGGGGCGTGCCATCCCACACCAAGCCATCGAGATAATCAATGACGGGGTGATAAGGGTGCTCATGGGCGATTGCCAACAACTCCCGCTTAATGGCGGCAGGGCTGGCACCGTATTTCAGTTCACGGCTAAACGCACTGCACAGAATATCCGCAATCTCGTTCAAGTCGCGGTCATCAAGGTTGTACCCGGTCACTTCGTCGGCTTGTGTGAACAAGTTTCGTTGAGCATCTACGCCAATTTGGCAAAGGGCATAACGAATGTTCTCAGGCAGATTTGCGATGGGGAAACCCTCATCGTTAACGAGCGGCCAGTCCCCGCGACTTGTTTCCAACATAACAAACCCACGCTCCACCTGACGTCTGCCATATTTGAGAGGGCTCGGGTTATCCAGAACGTGACCGCTAATCCCAAGATCAGGATGTGTAATGATCGACAAAACATGACCGGGCTCAACGTCTTTGCTCAACAGCCAGACAACCGCCGCAATGACAAACTCGGAACGTGATCCATAGGCTTTGCCCTGCGGATGCTTGCCTGTCAGGATAGCCTCAAACCAGATGGGGTCATCCGGCACAATCTCATTGAGGTTCTCGGGTAAAGGTAGCGCCTCGAACTCGGGTATCGTTATCGTCGAAGGTACGGTTCCAGAAGGAGATTTGGCGTCATGTTTGACGCGTTTAACTTGGAAGTCAGCCAGAGAATACGAGACGGGGGGCGAATTTGTGTTTAACGGCTCCAGCGGAAACGCGACCATCGGTTCGCGTCCCGCCGCGCGTTTATTATCATTCAACCAATTTGTTGTCCAAGGAAGGCGAAGAAGACGGCCAGCATCATGCGTTCCCAGCCCGCCTTGTAGGGCGACCAATAAAGCGCGGTTCAGGTCTTCTGCTTCATCAACACCAATGGGTTCTTCAAGCGACCAGATTGACTGAACCCCGCCCCCTGTGAACCATGCTGTTGTTGGGGGCGGTATTCCCTTGGGGCGTTTCTTGTCGTCGAGTAATAGCTCTGTAATCCTCTCAAATTGCTCTTTCTCGGTGCCGGGGTAGTCTTTGCAATCCAAATCAACATGAAGAAAACGCACCGCTTTCAGATTTGCTTTGACCCGTTGACCTAAAAGAAACTCAGCATTTGGGATGAAATGCAGATTTCTTTGGTAATCATCCCCATTATTACTTGAGACAAAGCGTGCAGCGGATGCGAGCTCGCTTGCTTGGTAGAATTTACCCTTAGGTCGTGCCGGGCCTTGACTGCTGATGTGTTCTAGGTACATCTGCTTGCCGCCATTCAACCAAATATACCATTCAATTGCTTTTTGTGGGTTTGGTTCGATGTTTCTAGCCATTGATACGAACCTCCGAACAAACACGCTTGCTCAGCGACGCATCTGAAGGCGAGTAACGGCAGGGGAAACTGTAACCTCGATGAAATTGGTCCAGCGCTACCTTGCAGCGCAAAGTTTCTAAGAGGAAAGTGTGCTCGGTGACAAACGATGCAACCTGAACAGACGAGTGGAAGTTTTGTATATGGGAATCAGCCATAATCATCTCCATGAAATCTAAGGGAAATGACTACGGCGCGGGGTTTCCGTTCCTTTAAGGATCACCAACGTAAACTGATCCAACCGACCTACTACCGGCCTCTCACCGGCCCTGCGATTGTCAAACGCGCTTGGGGCATATTTCTTGTAGGTTAGAGCGACAATACATAAATGCTGTGTGGACGCAAGCTATTGTTTTTTCACGGCAAAAGGCAAGTCAACCGATGGTAGATTTGCGCGCGCGTGCGTAGGGCCGTCCAGATGATCACCCCTTAAACACATGAATATTGTTTCAGGCTGCGCTCAAAGTTGCTCCTGGATTCCGTCAAAGCGGGATAGGGCGGCTCGTCAGTTTTTCTATGAGCCGGTGATAGGGCGGGGTCTTTGATCCAAACTTTTGGTAGCCCAGCTTGCAGATAGTCTGGCGCGCTGAACCGACCAGCCTCTAAATTGGAGAGACAGAGACCCCACCTCAATTCACTGAATGGGCGGTGCAACATCACTTGGACCTCGCCACAACCCCTCTCCCCCATGGCCCGACCGAGAAATTTTTAACCTTTTCCCGCTGTGTACACCAAGGGCAAGTTCCGCGTCCGGAGTCTTTTCAAGAAGCGGCCACCAAGTTAACAGAGCTCGAACAAGTGCGTCATTTACGACGTTACCAGCAACCCGCTCAATTAACGATTTGGCTAATACGTCATCATACATAGTCATCAATGGTGCCCCCTGTAAGAACGCGGTTTGGCTTTCGGCGTCCAGTTTCCGGTTCAACTGCAGCATCTGTCTTGGAAGCGGCGAAGTCGCGGCCTCAGACACAAAAATTTCGGGATACAGTGGTGACATGAAATCAATGATGTGGCTCTCAGTTTGAACCCACATATGAAAACCATTTTCAGTCGTACGGATTTGCCGGTTCTCCTTTTGCCCAAATGCAAGAACGCCTACCCCATCCGGGTGATGCAGGTGCCAGCCACCCGCAACTGGCTGGCAAGGAATACCGAGGTGATACGTTAGGATTGCTGCTCCGAAAGTAGCAAAAAGCGTGCAACTTGTTTCTATCTTTTGAACATAGTCTGTTTGCTTCAATAATCCTTGGATGGCGGTGCTGATTAAGTTGAATTCGGCCAAAGTGATCATGGTTCGCGTTGTCATTTCTCGTACCTTTTCTTTGAGAAACGACCACTAAGGGTGGTAGTATTCTCTAATTATTCATGTGCATTTACGTCGGCGGGCAGCGCTGCTTTCACGTCAGTCATCGGCCACTTGGTCTACATTTTTTTGCAGCTCAAACGCTCGACACTTCAGTTTGCTAGTGGTGTTTCCTGCTGGGCAGCCAGTTCCAACCAAGCCCTTATTCTGGACCAAGGCCACACTCGATTCCGGCCATGATAGCTCGGCATTGGGAAACGCCCTTGGGCGATTCTGCGGTCCAGGACGGCAGGCGACATTGAACACAATGTTCTCACTTGGTCGGCATTTAGTAGGGCTTGGTCAGGCAGCATTGCAAAATCGATTTGCTTTGTGCGCGACCCAACCCCGGTATTTTGAGCGTTGGATGTCATAAGAGCACCTATGTTTTTGAGGTTAGGTGCTGGGAAATGCAGTGAGGTAATTACACGCAGCTTCCCAGCAGTTTTTCAACTGATTGGGACATCTACGCGGTGTGCGACATAGTTTTGGGTCAGTCGCGGCCCTGTCACGGGCCCGGTGGTCAGTGGCTTATCAAGCCTATGTAGGTAACGATCATTGACACAAGGTGCCCCATCACATCCCCAAACGGATGCGACGGCCTAAACCTGACCTATATCGCCAATGATTTTCTGTCAACATGATGCGGTTCTTAGGTGGCCGAGGTCAGCTCTCCATGAACAAATTCGGCCCAATCTTGCATCATTGCTCGGCGACGTTCCAACATGTCAGTACGCCGATAAGCACGCTCCACAGCGGACCCCATATTGTGCGCAAGCGCTATTTCGGCCATTTCCCTTGGCCATTCAGTCTCTTCTGCGGCCCAATCCCGGAAGGTTGAACGAAACCCATGTGGGGTAGCTACACGATTGGATTGCGCGCCTTTCCACCCGTCCCCACCGGCTGTCTCTTCTGCTGCATTCATCTTCTTAACAATCGCAGCAATCGTCATGTCAGACATAGGTTTACCAGAGGTGCCGCTCCAAATCCTATCTGCACCAGCTAACCGAGGCGTTGCGGCCAGAACATTTAATGCTTGCTTAGAAAGCGGTATACGGTGACTCTTTCCGGTTTTTGTACGCCCCGCAGGCACATTCCATACTTTCTGGTCAAAATCGATTTCGCCCCATTCAGCGTTGCGCACCTCACCTGAGCGGCTTGCTGTTAGTATGAGAAACTCCAATGCTAACGCTGAGTTCGAAACTTTCCGCTTTTTTAGAGAGCCCACGAACTCAGGCATGTCATTCACCGGCAACGCAGGGTGATGGCCCTGCACCCGCAGCTTGCTTGGGGGAGCTAGGATTTGATCCAAGTGGCCGCGCCACCTCGCTGGATTTTCACCGGCCCGGTGACCGCTAACTGTCGCCCAATTCAAGACACGCTCAACTCGGCTACGCACCCGCGATGCGGTGTCTGGTTTTTCTTTCCAAATGGGTCGTAGAGTTTGAAGGATATGATCCAACTCGATTTTATCAACGGGCAATTCCCCTAAGATCGGGAACGCATACGCCTCCAACGAATTCTCAAACTGCTGGCGAGCGCGGTGTGCGTTCTTCTGGTGCATGATTTTGTCTTGGCAAAACTCCAAAACGCATTGCTTGAAGGTCTTTGCATTCACACTCTCGACAATTGGTTTCGAAATTTCACGTATCGCTCGGCGCTCCTCAACAGGGTCATATCCGGCCCAAGCCCGGTCTAGTGACATCCGCGCCCTTTCACGAGCCATGCTCAAAGTAACTGACGGGTAGCTACCAAGCCCCAAATCACGACGCTTGCCACCAAACGTCATCCGAAGCACCCAAGATTTTGAACCAGTTGCCTTTACCTGCAAGCACAGTCCACTCACGCCACCAACCCTGTGGTAGCCAAGCTTTTCCAGCTTATCGACCTGAAAGGCGGTCAGTTCCTTAAGTGTTCGACGCGGCAAATCTCACTCCTATTTACCCCCCTATTGAGTAGTTCGAAAGATAACTCAAGAGGGGAAAAGAGGAAAGGCAAATCGTCGAGGATCTCAAAAAATGCTTTAAGATCAACAACGAGGAATGCGGATGGCTGTGGTACTCGCCTCCACCCTGACGTCGACTGCCCATTTCACAGAGTCAGCCCGAACCACGGGGCTGAATCAGGTCGGCATTAACCAAGTTTACCCTGCAAACCGATTCCCCCCGGCCCGCGCGCGTGGCGCGCACGCCCAGCGACACATTCAAGCCGCCGTTCATGCTTCAGTGGCTCGTGCCCTCCGAAAAGGTGATCTTGTTCCAGACGTTGTACTTACCCGAAGGCTTGCGCATCGGCAGGCGCTTCACTTCCTCCAGCGTCGCGGCGTCATAGACGATCACCGCCCCGTCATCTTCCCAGACCGACACCAGCGCATATTTGCCATCACGGGTAAATTCCACATGCGCCACCGTCGCCCCCGGCGCCGGGCGCAGCGTTTTGACAATCTCAAGGCTCTGTTTGTCGATCACATGCATCAAATCCTTGTTCGGCCCAAAAAACACGTCCGCCCAGAAATACGGCGTGTTCTCGTGGCTACGCAGAAAGAACCCCGGCCCCTCGGTCTTGATGACCGCGATCCGCTCCCAAGTCACAGTGTCGATGATCGAAAGCTTGCCCTCTTTGAGATGCGGCGTCGCCATCACTCGATGACCATTGCGTTCCCAACTGATCCCCGACCCAAGATGCGGCAAACCATCAAGCGGCAACTCAGCAATCTCACGCCCTTCTTCAAGGTTCACGACCACGCCGCGCACACCATCACGCGCCGCCCCGATCAGGTTGCGATACTGGTCATCGAAAAAGAAATCATCCAGCGGCTCGGCAATCTCGATGCGGCGCATGGCAAACGGCTCTGCCGCGCCCGGATCGGCCGTCACTTCCCAAATTTCTGGCGCATCCTTCAGCGCCAGAATAAAGCTCTCGCGCTGTGGCGCCTGATAGACTGCCGAAACCCGGCTCGCCGTGCCGTCCTTGGCCAAAACCGGCATCACTTCGACAACGCTCAAATCCTCGGTTGAGAGAATAGTCAGCGACATCGGCAGGTAATTCGCCACGGCCAGCCATTTGCCATCATGGCTCATCGCAATGTTGCGGCTGTTTACACCGGCGCGCACCCGGCCCACCTCTTGCAGCGCCCAGATGTCATACTTCTGCACCCAGCCGTCGCGCGACATGATGAAGACATAGCGCCCATCGGGGCTGAATTTCGGCCCGCCATGCACGGCATAGGGCGTCTCGAATCGGTCCAGCACCTCGAACGTGTCGCCGTCCAGAACGCTCACGTGATGATCCGCGGTTTCCACCGCCAACGTGATATTCATCGGGTCCGACGCCCAAACGGGTGCCGCTACCGCCACATAATCGTCGCTCATTTCGCGGGTCTCGGCGATCTGCGGCTTACCCCAGTCGGGAATCCGCTCCAGCGGCGTTTTCAACCACGCCGCCAGGTCCTCGGCTTCGCTTGCCGATATCTGGTCGGCATAGCCGATCATCTGGGTCGAAACCCGCCCGTTCAGGATCACATCCGTCACCTTCGGGCCACGCATCCTTTTTAGCGTCTCGGGAATCAACGCCGGGCCAATACCGCCCAGACGCCCCTCGCCATGACATTCGGCGCAATGTTCCTGATACACTGCCGCCGGATCGGCCCCGGCTAATCCCGGTACAATAAACAGCGCAGCGATCAGACCCGCGAGCGTGCGATTACGAGAAGAATTGATGTTTCGGGTCATGGCTTTTTCCTCGGAACGGTGCGACCTCAAGGCGCGCGGCCTCGTCCACACCAATTTCACCGTTGCTGAGATAACAGGCCGGATCTTCGGCCCACGGATCGCCGGTCAACTGCAAGGCACGGATCCTTGTGTTGCCGCCGCAGATGGATTGATACGCGCAAGCGCCACAACGCCCTTTAAGCGGGCGCGGCCTTGTGCGCAGCGCCGCCAGCATCTTGTCATCGCCCGTCCAAAGTTTGGAAAACGGCGTGTCCTTGACGCTGCCGACGGTGTAATCCGACCAATAGGTATCGGGGTGCACATTGCCCTGCGTGTCGATATTCGCCACGCCCAGCCCCGACGAATTGCCGCCCCAGGCCTTCAGATGGTCGCGCAGATTGGCCAGCTTCTCATCGTCAAACCGCTCACGCGCCCAATTCATCATGTAAACCGCATCGGCATCA
Organism: Rhodobacteraceae bacterium LMO-JJ12; assembly: GCA_021555075.1. Classification (NCBI taxonomy): domain Bacteria; kingdom Pseudomonadati; phylum Pseudomonadota; class Alphaproteobacteria; order Rhodobacterales; family Paracoccaceae; species Rhodobacteraceae bacterium LMO-JJ12. The sequence continues at coordinate 741,972 of JAKGBX010000002.1, read as the reverse complement.
TTGTTGCCGGTCACAATGTCCAAGGATTGGCCACCATTGGCACTCTCCCACGCCGTCTCAATCAACAGATCGAGCGCGCGGCGCGTATGATCATGCTCGGCATCCTCGCCGCGATTCTTGTCACCCCGCCCGGCATAAACCAGATGGGAGAGATAGAATTTATCCACCCCCTCATCGTGGCAAAGCTTCACAAGATCAGGCAGTTGCGCTTCATTATCCTTCGTCAGGGTAAAGCGCAGACCGACACGGATACCGCGCTTCTTGCACTCGCGCACGCCCCGCACCGCGTCGTCAAACGCACCGTCAACACCGCGGAACCAATCGTTCGTCTTGCCGATTCCGTCGATCGAAATCCCGACATAGTCAAAGCCGATTTCCTCGACCTTATCGGCATTCTCACCGTGGATTTTCGTGCCGTTCGTAGACAGCGCCAACATCTTGGTAAACGGGCGCGATGCCCGCGCAATATCAAAGAAATCAAACCGGTCCAGCGGCTCACCGCCCGACAGGATCAGCGCATAAATCCCGAAATCTTCCATGTCCTTCACGGTGGCCATCGCCTGATCATGGGTCAGCTCACCGGGGAAATTCACATCCGCCGACACGGTATAGCAATGGCGGCATTTCAGATTGCAGCGCCGCGTCAGGTTCCAGATCACCACCGGTTTCACCGGCCCGCTTCCCCGCCGGGTCTTGACCGGTGTCGGGTGAACCAATTGCTCCATATATTCGGACATGCGAAACATGGGTCTATCCTTTCTTGCGAAGCCGAAGCCCCGTTTTCTTTAGAATTTTCGTCGACAGCAGAACATCGCTTCCGCGCAGCCCCGGTGCGAGAATTTCGCCAATCTCGGCGCGCTTTTCCTCGACCTCTTCGGGCGACGATCCATGCACCATGGCAAACAGATTATAAGGCCAATCAGGCAACGCGCGTGGCCGCTCATAGCAATGCGTCACAAACGGCAGAGCGCCGACAATGGCCCCCAATTCGGCAATCCGCGCGTCCTCCACATCCCAAACCGTCATGCCATTCGCTGTCATGCCCAACTTGTAATGGTTCGGCGCCGCCGCAATCCGGCGGATCACGCCACTTTCCTTCATCGCCTCAAGCCGCGCCACAAGATCGGCCTCGCTCAGCCCCAGACTCTCGGCCACCTCAGCGTAAGGTTCAGCCACCAGAGGCAACCCCGCCTGAAGCGTCTCAATGATCGAACGGTCAGTTGCATCAAGCGTCATAAGCGGCCTTCCAACCTTGAGAGAGGTCTGCAATCGGGCGGGTGCAGAACCCGGTTTCCTATTTGCCTTTTTCGACCTTGGCGCAGGTGCTCTGCCATGCCTTCGGCCAGTTCGCGCGCCTACAATCCCCTATCCGGCCCCGCTATGCCTTGACCTAAATCATTCATGCCGTTGAAATATACCTATCGAACGCCGGGACCTTCAGCCGCCGATCTTGTTGCCGATATTGTATTTCCCCAAGGGCTTGCGCATCTCCAACCGCCGCACCTCTTCCAGCGTGGTCGCGTCATAGACAATCACCGCACCGTCCTCTTCCCAGACCGAAACGAGCGCAAATTTCCCATCGCGGGTAAATTCGATATGGCCCAGCGCCGCCCCTGGCACTGGCTGCAATGTCTTCACGATTTCAAGGGTTTCGCGGTCAAGCACATGCATCTTGTCCTTGTTCGGCCCAAAAAACACATCCCCCCAGAGATAAGGCGACCCCGCGTGATCGCGCATGAAGAACCCCGGCCCCCCGGTCTCGATCCGCTTCACCGTTTCCCAGGTTTTCATGTCCACCACAGAAAACGTATCGGCCCTCAGATGGGGCGTCACCATCACCCGCCGCCCCTGATAATCAACCATCACAGCAGAACCCAAACGCGGCAGCCCCGGCAGGTCCAGATCGGCAATCTTGTGCCCGATCACAAGGTCCACAACCGCCCCGCCATCGCCACCCGCCTTGGCGCCCAGCGCATACTCAAAACTCTCATCAAAGATGAAATCGTCGATAACACCGCCGACCATCATACGTCGGCGCGGAAACGGCACACGCTCCTCGGGCGGCCCTTCGATCCTGTAGTCATGCACAAAGCCATGAAACGGCGGGTTCTCCCCGTAGAACACTTCCCAGGTCTCCGGCACATCCTTCAACGCCAGAACAAAACTCTCGCGCGGCGCCGCAGCATAGACCGCCGAGACCCGACTGGGGCTACCGTCCTTGCCCTTGATCTCATGCACAATCGCCGCGCTCAGATCGTCTGCCGACAGGATGCTCAGCGTATTTGGCAGATAGTTCGCCACCGCCAACCATTTGCCATCATGACTCAGCGCGATGTTGCGGCTGTTAAGGCCCGCGCGCACCCGCACCACCTCCTGAAGCCCCCAGATATCGTATTTCTGCACCCAGCCATCGCGCGACATAACATAGACAAACCGCCCATCGGCGCTGAACTTCGGCGCCCCATGCACCGCAAAGGGTGCTTCAAACCGATGGATCACCTCAAAACTGTCGCCATCCACAATGCTGAACGAATGATCCGCCATTTCCTCAATCAGGATCAGGTTCAGCGGGTCCGCCTCAAACACCGGTGCATCAACCGCCGTATAATCCTCATTCACCACCCGCGTGGCGTCAATCTCGGCCACCGGCCAATCCGGCACCACCTCCAGCGGTACCTTCAAATACTCGGCCAGTTCCTCGGCCTGCGCAGGCGAGATCTGATCGCCAAAGCCCATCATTTCACTCGATGGACGCCCGTTCAAAATCACATCAACAATCTTTGGCCCGCGCATCCGCCCCAAAGCTTCCGGGATCAACGCCGGGCCAACCCCGCCCAACCGCTCGGCACCATGACACTCGGCGCAATACTCTTGGTAAAGCGCATCTGTATTGGCCCAAGCCACTGACGAAAAAGTCAAAAGCGCCGCCGCCAGCGCAACAAACCGCTTCATGCCTGCACCCGAAAACCGACGAAAAATTCTTGCAATTTCGGGAATAGATGCACCTTCAAACCGGTCTCCTGCTCAATCAAAGCGCCCGTCGCCTCAATCGCTTCGGGCGTTTCCGTGGCAAGAACAAACCACATGTTCAACTTGTGCTGGCGCGCATAGTTGTGCGCCACTTCTGCGTGCGCATTAACCGCCTCAGTCACCTCGTCATACCGATTTTCCGGCACCGCCATGGCACAAAGACAAAACGCGCCGCCCATAGCGGCGGCATCAAAAAACGGGCCAAACCGGGTCAGAACCCCGCTCTCGCGCAATGCGCGAACCCGCTCCAAAACCTCATCTTCGCTGATCCCCAACTCCTCGGCCAGCGGCGCAAAAGGGCGCGAGATCGTCGGCAGATCATCCTGCAACCGGTTCACCAACTGGCGATCCAACTCGCTTAGCGGTCCCGCCTCACGTCCATCCAAATCCCTCATTGCGCGCGCTCCATCTCTTTGGCGATCATCGCGCCGGTCTGTCTGAAACACCGTGTCGAAAACAGCGGTTTATGCGCCACCCCCTGCAACTCAGGAAGCGCAACCGCCGCCGCCAGAAACCCTTCGGCCTCGCTGCGATCACGCGCATGGATCATCGAATAGAGCCGATAGGGCCAAACCCCCGGCACCGGGCGGCGCTCATAACAAAGCGTCACCCCCGGCATCCCCGCCAGCTTCGGCCCGGCCGCGTCAATCTGCTCTGAGCTCATATCCCAAACCACCATCGCATTGGCGCTCCACCCGAGCGCGCGATGGCGCACAATCACGCCAAGGCGCGAAATGATCTCGGCCTTCTGCAACGCCACAATCCGCGCGAGAACCTCCGCCTCCGAACGTCCCAGCTCTTGCGCCAGCGCGCCATATGGCGTCACCACCATCTCCAAACCCTGCGTCAGCGCGTGAAGAATGTCGCGATCCCCCGGCTCAATCGCGCTCATATCGGGGTTGCGCGGCCTTGGCGCCGTCTCGCCGCGCGGCCCGCTCATCTTAAACCCAAGATCAAGATTGAAGGGCCGCACAAGGCGCAGATCAAGCACCCGCAAACCGCTGCGCGCCTCAATCCTTGCAAGCGCCGCATCGACAAAGGCGCGGTCCGGCCCGGTTGCCACGAACCACAGGTTCCATTCGTTTTCACGAAGGTAGGAATGGTTGATGCCCACCTCATCATTGATGATCGCGGCCACCTCTTCAATGCGATCCATCGGCGCAGCAACAGCGGCCAGCGTGCTCGCCGAAATCGCATTCGGCGCACAGGTCGCACCCACCCGCGTTATCCGCCCGTTGCGCTGCATCTTGTCCAGCCGCTCGACAACATCACCCTCGGCAAGGCCAAGCTCCTCCGCCAGCACCTTGAAAGGGCGCGATGTCACCGGAAAATCACGCTGCCAATTGTCGAGCAAATGGCTGTCGATCGGGTCGGCTGTGATCTGCATGGCTTACAGCCCCGTCTGGTGCGCGCGCGCGGTAAAGAAGATGCCCGAGGGGCTGTCAGCGTCGATTTCCGCCAGCTTTTCAAAGCTGTGCGTGTCATAGATCATGATCTTCCCGGCGTCGCGCACCGAAATCCACACCTCATGCCCGCGCGGCGTAAACTCCATATGAAGCACCGCAGGACCGGGTTTGAACTCATGAATGATCTTCTTGGTCACCGTGTCGATTACCTGAATCGTATCGTTCTTGGGGTGAGCAAAATTGACCCAGACCTGCCGCCCATCAGGGCGCGCCATGGCAAACACCGGCTGGCCGTGCGTCTTGGTGCGCCCGGTTTCTTCCAGCTTGTCGGCGTCGACCCACAAAACCTCTTCATGGCCCACCGCCGGCAGCACAAATTCCCGTCCCGTCAACGCCCAACCCTCAAGGTGCGGCATCTTATAGACCGGCATTTCTTCTTCGCCACGGCCATAGCCCGGCAACACGCGGATCGGCTTGGGGTCGTCTTCCCAAAGGTCCAGCGCGGTCAAACCGTCCTCACCAAAAAGCCCGGTGATATAGGTCCGCCCATTGCCCGTCACCAACGCGTCATAGGGGTTCTTGCCCATCTCCGGGATCACCTTAACCTCAGGCTCCGCGCCCGACATATCCACGATCCAGGTCTCGCCACTGTCCCAATTGGTAAAAACAAACTTGCGCCCCGGCACATCGACCAAGCCGACGGTCTTCGACCCGGTTGGAAAATCCGCCACCATTTCCAGCGTATCGGCGTCAAACACCCGCACGCCGCCCGGCTCATAATTTGACACCGCCACCAGCTTGCCATCGTCCGAAATCGCGCCGCCAATCGAATTGCCCGCCTGCATCACACGGTTCACGATCTGGCGCGTCACGATATCCACCTTGGTCAGCCCACCATCGCGGCCAAACACATATGCAAAACGCTCATCCGGGCTATAGACCAGAGACGCATGGCTCAAATCACCAAACCCCTCGATCCGCGCCAGCATCGCACGGTCCGACTGATCAACCAACAGAACCGACCCTTTGGCCCGCTCAATCACCAGCCCCAGATCGCCCGTCGCGGTCGGTTCCGCCTGCGCTGTGCCAAGAAACAATCCGGCCACAAGGCCACACATCAGGGTTCTAACAACGGGTTTCATTTTGTCTCCACCTGCAAAAGATAATCGGCAATCCATGCCGCCTCGTCCTCTGTGATCAAAGGGCGCCAAGGCGGCATCGCGGTGCCGGGGATTCCATCAAGGATCACCCCCATCAAAACTTCCGGCTCATAAAATTCGAGGCTCTCAGGGCGGATATCCGGCCCCAGCCCGCCTTTCAGCGTCAGCCCATGGCAACTGCCACAATCCTGAAGCACCAACCGTTCCAGCGCGACAGGATCCACCGCATGCTCGCGCGGCTCCTCGGCCTGCACCGCACCGGCCAAAAGCATGGCAAGAAGCATCCTAACCATGAGCAACCCCCGGCTCACTGCGCGCCGCCATCTCAGCCTCAATCGCGCCCATCGGCATCTCGCGATAGAGCGAAACCACCTTGCCAACGATAAAGAGAACCGGCGCGCCAAAGCCCTCATCGCGCACATCCTGCGCAATACTGTCGAGACTGGAAACCAGCCGCCGTTCGCCCGAAGTCGTCGCCTTTTCCACGGCCAGAACCGGCGTAGAGCCTGGCAGCTTTTCGGTCATCAGCCCCATAGCGATCTGCCCGATATGCGACACCCCCATATAGATCACCAACGTCGTGTTGGGATCGGCCAGCCGCTTCCAGTCAAGATCGAGAACCTTGCCCGCCTGACGATGCCCGGTGATGTATTGCACCCCCGTGGCCAGCCCGCGATGCGTCAGCGGCACACCGGTCGAAATACTCGCCCCCTGCGCTGCGGTAATGCCGGGCGCATATTCCACCGCCACACCATGCTCCATCAGGTAAGCCGCCTCTTCGCTGCCCCGCCCAAAAATCATCGGGTCGCCCCCTTTGAGACGCGCAACCGTATGTCCGGCCTGCCCCTCACGCACCAAAATCGCATTGATATTGTCTTGCGTGACGGGGTGACATTTCGGCGCCTTCCCGACCGATATCATCCGCGCCCCCTTGGGGGAGAGCGCCAGAATCTCGGGGCTGACCAGCTTGTCATAGACCACCACATCGGCTTCGCCCAACATGCGCAGCGCCCGCAGGGTCATCAACTCGGGGTCACCGGGGCCGGCTCCAATCAGAAATACTTTTCCGGTCATTTTATGCCTCGCTCGTCCAAACTCTGGCGCCTGCTGGGTGGTAGCTCTTTCGTTTTCTGCCCCTGCGGTTCAGATCAAACTAGGGGGCATCGAACATCAGGAATTTGATAGGTTCTGGCGCATTTCGCGACGAGAATGGGCGGTATGACCAGCGATTGCCTTGATCTAGGTTAAGGTCTGAGAAATAGGGCGCATTCGCTCAAAATCTAAGCGTCTACGCCGCCCTTTTCAGGGCTCGACAGTGACCATACCGATCATGTCGCGGGTCTCCCAATGGGGACCACAGAGATAATCCTGATCGCCGGGGGTCAGAAAGGTAAACTCGATGCTTTCTTCAGGAAAGGCACGGACCGATTCGGGCTCGCCCGAGTCTTTGACAATGACCGAATGGCTGGTGCGTTTGTCGACATTCACCCAGCGCACCGTCGTGCCCACCTTCACCGTGATCTGCTTGGGGCAAAAATTGTATTTATACATTGTGACAACACGCACCCCCTCCTCCTCGGACGAGGGATGGCCGAACAACTCGACATAGCGCTCCTCGGCTTCGGCACACACCGCCGCCTGACCTTCATCATCAGCAGCAAGTGCAGGGCTGGCCATCAAAACCGACAGCACCGCAGCAGTGAGAAATGAATTCATCCGCATGATACTTATCCTTTATCAAGAACAAGCGGCGGCCGATAGCATCGGCCGCCGCAACTGACATGAATGTGCGTTACTGACCGACGACGTTGATCTGCGCTTCGCCATTATCGAGCGCCATCGAGGTGTTCAGTGTCACGTGGTGGAAACGCGCCGACGAGAAGTCGTCATGGATGGCAAAGCCCACGGTATATGTCTTGCCTGCTTCCAGCGGAACATCCCCCGGCGCACCCGAATTCAGAGGCCGCGAGAACACGACGGTCCATTGTCCGCCCGACAGGCTGGCTTGCGAGGCAAACGCACCATCGTTTTCCACCCGCTGATCCAGCAAATAACCGTTGCTGCCGCTACCATCCGCATAGACACGCATCAGGTCCAAAAAGGTGCCATCCTTGAGATATTGTTCAATCTCTTCTTGCGCCTTCAACTGGTCCCAACCGCCTTGCGCCTTGCCACGACGACCGCTGACTTCAACCTTGGTGCGGCTTTCGGTCAGATATTTGGTCACCGTGGTTGTCGCGTGCAGCCGCTCGGCCACATCACCGCTGGCGGCAATTGCCTCGGCGTCCGGCTCGAACGGCATATAGGTATTGTCGGCGTGACACGACGCCCAACACCCCACCTGTTCGCCCATCTCAATACCCGTGCCAGTGATCATCATGGCAACCTTGATCTGGTTTTCCGGGTCCATTTTGCCGCCTTCGACAAATGGCGCAGGGTGGTGTCCGGCATCGGGCCATTGCATCCGCACATAAAGGTTTTCGGCGTCATGCGTGGCCTGAACCGTGGCATTGATAAAGCCACGCTTGCCCGGAATCGGGGTCGGTTCCAATTCATCGTTCTTGCCGCCTGCACCACCAACGATCTTGTTGCCAATGGTTTCAAGTTCGGCTGCGTGACAGGTCGTGCAATTGTCGCCCCCCTTGGTCAGCGGACGTGCGCCGCCGTGGGTTTTGCCGTTCTGCACCCATTCGAACGAGGCTTGGCCGGGGTAGAACAGCGTGACATCCGCTGCGGCAACCGCGTTCCAGTCAACATTCGGTGCCACATCGCCACCCGCGCTTGCAGTCTCTTCCGCTCCCGTCGCCGCGTCGCCTGCGGCCTTGGCCTGTTCCTCGGCCCGTGCCGCCTCAACAGCAGCCGCGATCTGCGCCTGATGGGCGTCCATTTCGGCTTTTCTTGCGGCTTTCACGGCGGCGGCCTCTTCGGCCTCTTTCTCGGTGATATAGGCCAGGCTATCGAGATAGGCTTGCGGTATGTCGCGTTTAAATTCGGGGTTCGGCGTCTCCAACGCTTCGAGGTATTCCTCGTCGGCGCGGTCACGCAGATCGCTATGCGCGATACCCTTGTGGCAGTCGATACAGGTCTGACCGGTTTCCATCGCGTTGAGGTGCTGTTGACGCGCACGCGGGCGTTGGAACTCGGGCATCATCGATTCAAAATTGTGACAGTTGCGACATTCACGCGAGTCGGAATTCTTCATCCGCTCCCATTCGTTCATTGCCAGATGCAGCCGCTTGGCCTCGAATTTTTCCTCGGTGTTGATGGTTCCAACCAGTTTACCCCAAAGCTCTTTCGAGGCTTTGACCTTGCGGATCATCTTGTGGGTCCAGTCCTTGGGAACGTGACAGTCCGAACAGACCGCGCCCACACCCGACCGGTTCACATCGTGAATGGTACCCTTGTATTCCTGATAGACGAAATCATTCATCTCGTGGCACGAAATACAGAAATCCTTGGTGTTGGTCGCTTCCATCGCGGTGTTGAACCCGCCCCAGAAGACGATACCGGCGACAAACGCCGCAAATACACCTGCGAGCGGCATGCCCCAGATGAAATACCGGCGCCAGATCGGCTTTTTCTTTTCAGTGTCGTTGCTCCGGGTCATATCCAGGCTCCGTTTTGGCTCTTGATTGGTTTGTGTCGAACTATGGTTTTCAAAGGTCTCGACAGGGAATTGCAAACAGCTGAAGACATCTCTTCCGGGCAATCTCTCGCGCCCAAAATCTCCAGGTCATCGCAATCCCGGCACCGCCGGGGGATGCAGAAGGGCGGGCGCTTGGCCCGCCCTTCCGTCATAAGTATCAAGTCAACTCAGGTCACGTGGTTCGACCGGTTGTAGACGTTGAACTTGCCGGTCGGCGCATAGAGACCTTTGACGCGGCCGATCTCTTCAAGCGTTTCCGCGTCGTAGATCACGATCTCACCATTGGGCTCAAGCGAGTCCGACAGGTTCCAGTTCGAGACCCAGACTTCGGTGCCGTCTGCGTTGAACTCGAAGTGCACAGCCGCATGGCCGTCCTGTTCGGTCACCTGGATCGTTTTCACAATCTCACCGGTCTCTTTCGAGATGACCTGCACCGACTGCTGAACTTCAGGCTCGGGGTGCTTGGTTTGGTCAGCCCAGTAGTATTTGGAGTTCGGGTGGGTCCGGATAAACAGACCCGCGCCGTCGGTTTCGACCTCATAGCAGGTCTTCCAGGCTTGGTCGGGATGACCTTCCGGGTCGTTGCCCCAAACAGTCACAGTGCCGACGCCGAGGTGGGTTGTGCCCGCCACGGGACCACAGTTCGGATCGTTCCAGTTGGCGCCGGGGCCGGGGTGCGGCAGAGCGGCGGTGTCGATGATTGCTTCAAGCTTGCGCTCTTTGCTGTCAACAACAACCATCTGGTTCGACGCGTTTGCGGCGATCTGGAAATAACGGCCAGTCGGATCAAAGAAGCCATCGTGCAGGAACCGCGCGGTGTCGATCTTGTCGATCCGCAGGTTGTCGATGTCCGAATAATCCACCTGCCACATCTGACCCAGCTCTTTCACGGCAACCAACCAGGTCGGCTCGTGCGGAGTGGTATAGATGGCAGCCACGCGGGCTTCTTCGACATAGTCGCCTTCGGTGTTCACGCCGCGGGTCGAAACAACCTTCAGCGGTTCCATCGTCACAGCGTCCGAGATCACGAAGTGCGGAGGCCAGTACGCCCCACCGATGATATACTTGCCGTCGCCGGATACGGCCACGTCACGTGCGTCATAGGCAACCTTGACTTCGCTCACCAGCATCTTGTCCGGCGTCTGCCAGAGGTCGATCTTGGTCATCTTGCCGTCACGGCCCATGGTGTACCAGAAACGGCCGGGGTTTTCAGGCTCGGAGATCGAGTGATGTTCAGACGCTTTGATCACGTGCACGGCATAGCCAGTGGGGATGTGAACCAGAACTTCCTTGGTGTCGCCGTCGATGACAGCAACCTTACCGGCGTCACGTTCGATCACGACAAAGAAGTTTTCCCAGTTGCGGCCATGCAGCGGCTCGGTCGGATAGTCGGCTTCTTCGACATAGACCTTGCGGGTCTCTTTCATCTGCGCAAGCGACATTTCTGGCGGCTTGGGCGGATCCATCATGATATAGGTCGCCATGTCCTTGATCTGCTGCTCGGTCATGATGTCCGAGAAGTTGTTCATGCCACCTTCGGTACCCCAGGTAATGATCTTTTCAAGACGTTCCTGGCCAAGCGTCAGCGTGCCACCTTCGGTGACCGTGCCATCGGCTGCGGTTTTCTTCCAATGCGGCTCAAGGTTCTTACCCGTCGCGCCAACACGCAGCACGCCATGGCAGCCCGCGCATTGTTCGAAATAGAGCTGCTTGGAGCTCTCAAAAGCTTCGTCGCTCAGCGTAGGCTCTTGCGCCAACGCTGGTGCAGCCGTGCTGCCAAGCAGGATCGACAGGCCAAGGCCCAGCTTCCAGCTTGTCTTTTTGTAGGTGATTCCAAGTGACATTATCACTCTCCCTTTTCTGGTGAGACGGGGAGAATATGCACCTACTTCCGATTTTTCCTCCTTGACTTCCGTCAACATCTTGACGATTTCGCCGAATTTTCCCTTTATTTAGTATATGATAGATATATCTTTGCGCGCCCGCGCAGACACAGCCTTCAGCGCGCGCGAAGCCATGCCAACGTGTCCTCAGTCGGCCCGCCCGGCTTGTATTCCGCCCCTAAAGGTGCATCAAAACCCATCATTTCTATTGCCCTGAAAACATGAGAGTAATCCAGACCCCCCCGATCCGGCGGCCCCCGATCAGGCACCCCTGCAAACTGAATATGCCCGACAATCGGTAACACTTCCTCCAACCGCCCCACCACATCGCCCTCGATCAATTGCACATGATAACAATCAAACATGAGCTTCAGGTTCTGCATTCCGAGTGTTTTAATCAGACTTTCTGCCTGTCCCGTGCTACGCAAAAAATACCCCGGCGCGTCGTTTTGATTCAGCGGCTCAATTAGAATCACTATACCCTCGGGCGCTGCGATCTCGCAGGCAAAGCGCAGGTTTTCGAGATAGACCGCCTCGGCCTCGGCGCCCTCTGCCGTTCCAGCCATCACATGCACATGCGCCGCGCCGATGATGCTGGCATAGCGCACCGCTTCCTTTATTGCCCCGCGCGCTTCGACCTCGCGTCCCGGCAATGCGCTCAGACCCATTTCGCCCGCCGCTACATTGCCGCGCCGCGTGTTTATCCCCAGCATCGCCACCCCGGCCATTTCAAGCGCGGCCCTGACCCCATCTGCGGGCACAGCGTAAGGCCAATGGCATTCAACAGCGTCAAACCCCGCCTCTGCCGCGGCCGCTATCGCTTCGGGCAAGGGCAGATCGGCCCAGAGAAACCCCAGATTTGCCGAGAACTTCATACCGCGTCCGCAGCCTCCACCACTTGCCGCTGCCGCCCCAGCCCTTCGACCTCCAATTCCATCACGTCACCAGGCACAAGATAGCGCGGCGGCTTCATCCCCATGCCCACCCCCTCGGGTGTGCCCGTGGCGATAACATCGCCGGGCCGCAGCTCCATGAACTGGCTCATATGCGAGATGATCTCGGCGACGCTGAAAATCATGTCACCGGTGCGCGAACGTTGCATCACGTCGCCGTTCAGCGAAAGCGTGAGGCCTAACGCCTGCGGATCAGGCACCTCATCCGCCGTGACCAGCCACGGCCCCACCGGGCCAAAACTCGGCGCCGACTTGCCTTTGATCCATTGCCCGCCACGCTCGGTCTGAAAACTGCGCTCGGACACGTCGTTGATCGTGCAATAGCCCGCCACATGGTCCAGCGCCTCGGCTTCGCTGACATAGAGCGCGGTCTTGCCGATCACCACGCCCAGTTCGACCTCCCAATCGGCCTTTTGCGAACCGCGCGGAATGATCACTGCATCATTCGGCCCATTGAGCGCCGAGCTGGCCTTGGAAAAGATGATCGGTTCAAGCGGCTTTTTCATGCCCGCTTCCTCGGCGTGCTTGGCATAGTTGAGCCCGATGCCGAAGAAATTAGGTACCCAGGCCAGCGGCGATCCGACCCGCTCGGGCTGTTCGACCAACGGCAGGCTCTCCGGGTCGATCCTGCGAATGGTCTCCAGCGCTTGAAGCGAGACGCCCGCCCCCGCGAAATCCGCCGCATGACCCGTCAGATCGCGCACCCGCCCGGCCCCGTCGAGCAGCCCCGGCTTTTCCTGTCCCTTCGGTCCGAATCGCAGCAGTTTCATCAGATGCACCCCCTCTGTTTGGTTTCTCAACATACCGCTCGGGCGCAATGCGGCAACCGCCGAATCCTGGGGGCCAGCCCCCAGACCCCCGGGATATTTACGGCAAGATGAAGGGGCGCGCGGCGCATTAAGTCAATTTGGCTTAACACCCTACGGTGGCGTATGTCATACGCAAATCAGCCGGGCGGCAGCCGGGATTCACCCCCCGAAAATCGCGCGGATTTCGGCGTTTACCATTCGGCGCGATGGGGTTTGCGGATGTTTACGCTGATATGCTAACCTCTTCCGATAAAAGGCATATTTGTCGCCATCACGGTCATGAACTGGACATTTGCGTCAAGCGGCAGCTCGGCCATATGCAGCACCGACGACGCCACATGCCCCACATCCATCACCGCCTCTTCCCGGATTTCGCCATCGGCCTGCGGCATGCCCTGGGCCATCTTCGCGGCCATGTCGGTAAGCGCGTTACCGATGTCAATCTGGCCGCACGCGATATCAAAGGGCCGCCCGTCAAGCGATATCGATTTGGTCAGCCCGGTGATCGCATGTTTCGAGGCCGTATAGGCCGCCGACCCCCAGCGCGGCACATGCGCCGAGATCGAACCGTTGTTAATGATCCGCCCGCCTTGCGGCTGCTGTGCGCGCATGATTCGAAAGGCCGCACGCGCGCAGATGAACGATCCGGTGAGGTTCACATCGATCACCTCGCGCCAGGCGTTCACCTCGATTTCATCAATGGTTTTCGACAGTAATGACAGCCCGGCATTGTTGAAAACAGCATCCAAGCGACCCCAGCTTTTCGACGCTTTTTCAAAGGCTTGCTCAACTTCTGCGGCATCGCGCACATCGCAGGGCATAACCCGCGCATCGGCATGACCCGCCGCCACTTCTGCCAGCGTATCGGCGTGACGTCCCATCAATCCGACGCGCCATCCTGCCTGCAAGAACGCCTCGGCACAGGCCTTGCCTATGCCCCGTCCCGCGCCGGTAATAATGATTGATTTAGCCATGCCACTTGCCCCCGTTGCCGCGCCCTACAGTTTTGCGTCAAGCCGCGACGAGCACAAGCCATCAAGTTTCAAACCGTCGCCCGGTTCACTAGCCAGACTCCGATCACCGAGATCACGAACCCCGCAAACGCCAGCGGCGCCAGGGTTTCACCCAGCAGCGCCCAGGCCATCACCAATGCCAGAGGCGGCACAAGATAGAGCAGCGCCGAGATACGCGTGGCATTGCCGCGCTGCACCAATCCGACGAAAAGCGTGACGGAAATCAACGAGTTGCCGATCACGAGATAGACCAACGCCACAATCAGCTCGGGTTGCCAATCGATCGCCTGGCTTTCAAAGATCAACGCAACCGGCAGAAGCGTGGAAAACCCCACGACATATTGCACCAAACTGCCGACAAGCGGATGCGTGGAAAATCCGTGACGCTTTTCAAACAAGGTGGCCGTGGTGATCCCGATAAGCGCCCCTGCGGCCAGCAACAGCCCGACCATTGGGCTCGGCCCCAGCGTATCCCCCGACCAGATTACCAACACCACACCGCCAAAGCCCGCCAACAGCCCGAGCCACAGCTTCACCCCGCCCCCTGCACCGGGCGAAAGCCACAACGTCAACAACGCGACCAACATCGGCTGCAACGCCATCAAAATAGGCAAAGTTCCGGCATTCACGCCGGATTTGAGCGCCAGATAACTCAGTCCGAAATAGACGCTCTGAATCAGAAATCCGGTCAGCGCCAACGCGCCCCAATGTGCCGCACTTTTGGGCCATGGCACCCGCATCACGCTCAGAATTGCGCCAAGAATAAGGGCCGCAAACCCAAAGCGCACCACCAGCATGGTGATCGGCTCGATATAGGGCAGGCCGAGCTTGGCAAAGCCATAGCCCCCGGCCCAAAACAGCACGAAGAGTCCCGGCGCCACCTTCCAGATCGGGCTGCCAGAAGCCCCTGTTTCAACGCTCACCGCTCAACCTCAACAGGGCGCGGTCGAAGAAATCTTCGACATCTGTGGTTTGCGACACTGAAAGTTGTGTGTTTGCGCGACATCCGCGGCCCCCCTGTCAAACCTCATCAACAGGGAAGACCTCCGACGGTCAATGGGAAAAGCGTCACTCGCCGCCCTGACACATGGCAATTTCCGTTGCCAATGCCTGGATCATCACCATCTTGATGCGCTGCAAACACCGCTCGGTGGTTATAACTATGTGAAACCAAACCGGGGGTAGACTGCATCTCCGCCACTTAAGCTTCGCCCGCAACTTGTTGAAACACCACCCCCGCCGTCAGCTCAAACCCAAAAGCCGCGCCGCATTGCCCTTGATGATGTCCTCGCGCAGCTCGTCCTTGATCGCGATCTTTTCAAAATCGCTCAACCACCGCTCCGGCGTGATCATCGGCCAATCCGAGCCGAACAGAACCTTCTTCTTCAAAATCGAATTGCAGTATTTTACAAGGATTTCAGGGAAATACTTCGGTGACCAGCCGCTAAGGTCGATATAGACATTCGGCTTGTGCTGGGCCACCGAAAGCGCCTCTTCCTGCCAGGGAAAGCTGGGATGCGCGAGGATGATCTTCATGTCCGGAAAATCCACCGCCACATCGTCAATCACCATCGGGTTGGAATACTTCAGCCGCATCCCATTGCCCCCCGGCATGCCCGACCCAACCCCCGTCTGCCCGGTATGGAAAAGCGCGATGCCGCCCTCCTCGGCGATTGCTTCATAGAGCGGATACGCCATCCGGTCATTGGGCCAGAACCCCTGCATCGTCGGGTGAAACTTGAAACCCTTGATCCCGAAATCCTTGATCAGCCTGCGCGCTTCACGCACCCCCATTTTACCCTTCCATGGGTCAATCGAGGCAAACGGAATGAGCACATCGTCATTCT
This sequence comes from Rhodobacteraceae bacterium LMO-JJ12, assembly GCA_021555075.1. NCBI lineage: Bacteria > Pseudomonadati > Pseudomonadota > Alphaproteobacteria > Rhodobacterales > Paracoccaceae > Rhodobacteraceae bacterium LMO-JJ12. The sequence continues at coordinate 726,225 of JAKGBX010000002.1, read as the reverse complement.
CTGCCGCAAGCTCGGCCACCTCTTCGTTCTTATAGCGCCGATACCCCGTCTCACGCTCGGAATCGACCGGGAAGATCACTGCCGCGATGTTCTGTTCACGATAGTGCTGGGCGGTCTGCGGCACCGTCGGTGGGTGTTTCCACGGCGCGCCGAAATAGTTCGCCATCGTCGATTGCAGATCATCATAGCCATCATCGGAATGGCAGCCGCACGGCTCTTCCGCATGGGTGTGAATGTCGATTGCACGCATCTTGCTGATGTCGACCATGTTCGTCTCCTTCTCTTCGCAAACCGCCCCTGGTCAGACCCGGAGCAAGCAACATTTTCTAGCAGCAGTCAGCCGCCACTCAGACAGTGACAACCGCCGCATCGTTTGGTGAATATAACCGCTCCAACAGCACCTCGCGCCGCTCCAGCACGCGGTGGCAATTGAGGTTGCCCTTGGCCGTCATCTCGCCCTCGCCCATATCGGGCGGCTCGGCCAGCAGCAGCGCCCGCCCGACATGCACCGAAGTGCCCGACACTTCGCGCGCCCTCTCCGCAAGCCTGCGGTGAACCTCACCCAGAAGAAGCCTGTCGGTTATCGCACCTGCCTCGGTTTCAACTGAATAACCCGCTTTCTCAAGCTCACCCATGTTGGGAAAAATCATGATACCGATCTGCTCCCGGTCTGCGCCTGTGACCACCAGATCAGCGGCAAGCGGCGCAAGCAACACCAGAAGTTCAAGCCGCAACAGCGACGCACGCACCCAAGTCCCGGTGTTCAGTTTGAAATCTTCCGAAATCCGCCCATCAAATTTCATGCCCTTGTTGGGATTGTCAGGATCAACAAACCGCATCGCATCGCCCGTGATAAAGAACCCCTCATCGTCAAAGGCCTCCTTGGTCTTCTCCGGGCTCTCAAAATAGCCAGGCATGATCGACGGGCCGCGCAGCCGCACTTCACAGCGCATATCAGCGTCCGGTATCAGCTTAAGATCAATCCCCGTCATCGGCACACCGATCCGCCCTGCGCTATCGGTCGGCTCCTGCTGGAACATCGCGGCCGGCGCCGTCTCGGTCAGCCCCCAGCTCGACGTCATCAGTGGCACCTCGCCCTTCACCTCCATCGCCATCTGTTCCAGCGCCTGCCACATATCCTGCGGCAGCGACGCGCCGGCATAGAAGATCATATCGAGATCCTCGAAGAAGCGTTGTTTGAGCGCCGCATCCGTCTTCAATTCCGCAATCAACAGCCCATAGCCGACCGGCACGTTGAAACTCAGCGTGCCGGTAACCATCGACAGGTTTTCCAAAGTGCGTTCAAACAAGCCTTTCACCGGCTTGCCATCATCGATGTAAAACGAACCGCCATTGGCCAGCATCATGTTGAAATTATGCGACCCGCCAAAGACATGGTTCCAAGGTAGCCAATCCAGGATCCTCGGCACCCGGTCCTTCAACTGCGGCAGTGAATCGAAGATCTGTGCCTGGTTGACGCACATCATCTTATGCGTCGTGATCACCCCCTTGGGCGACGAGGTCGAGCCCGACGTCAGCAGAATTTTCACCATTGTGTCGGGCGTTACCATATCGAATGCCGCGTCCACATCAGCCCCCGCATCTCCTTTCAGAAGCTCCGCGAATGGCGTCACCCCGGCGCGCGCTCCAGGCCGCGACGCCACGATCTCGATCTGCTCGAACTCCGGCAAGTCCAAAGCCTCGCGATATTGCTCTGCGTCCACGGCATAGGCCATCTTCGGCTTCACCAACTCGATCGCATGGCGCAACCGCCCGTGCGCCCCGTGGATCAGCGAGTATTGCTCGGCCACAGGAACCGCTGGAATACCGGCATATTGCGCCGCCAGCGCGAGCAGCCCATGATCCACCCCGTTTCCTGACAGGATCAGGATCGGTGTGGTACCATCGAGCCCGCGTGCCAACAGGCTCTGCGCCACCGCGCGCACCTGCTCCAGCACCGCGCCGTAGCCTTCCTCGCGCCAGCCCGCGCCGCTGCGTTCAGCCAGGAACACGCGCTCAGGCGCCTCCCCGGCCCAGCGATGCAGCCAATCCCCAGTACGCGCCGCTACCTCACCCATCGTTCGTTTCGATCGATAGAGCAGGCTGCCATCAGCGCGCCGTGTCAGTTCAGTGTCATGCGGTTCAAACCGCGTTGTTCTCTTCATGATGCTGCTCCTCCCAACATGCGCCCCCTCCTACGAAGATCTCCCGCCGCGCTCGATCAGGTTCATCACCTCGATTACCGTCGCGCGTTTTTCATCCTCCAGCCCCCGCAACAACCGCACCTCATCCGCCCGGTTCGCTGCCTTCGCCGCTTCGCACAGCGTGCAGCCCTTCAGTGTCGGGTTCAAAGCATAGGCGCGCCGATCGCTCGGCACCTTGTCGCGGGTGATCAACCCTCGTTCCTCCAACTCATCGAGAATGACCACCAGATTGGGCCGCTCGATGGCCAGCGCATCGGCCAGCTGCGCTTGGCGCAACCCGGCATTCTCAACGATCATCACCAACGCTGAATAGGTTACCATCCGAAGCCCGAGCGGCTTGAGCGCGCGGTTGAGATCGGCCTGCAACACCGCCATCGCCCGCTTCATATGATACCCGACAAATCCACGCAGCGCCGTATCGCTAACCTGCTCCGCTTCGGGCGGCTTAACCTCTGGCTCGCCCATGGCTCAGGCCCCGAAACTCGGCGGACGTTTCTCCAGGAAAGCCGCCAGCCCCTCCATCGCATCCGGGCTGGTCTGCGTAAGCGCCGCGCAGAGACTTTCAGTAAACAGCCCGCCCGCCTTGTCCATATCCTCGATCCGGCTCAGTGCCTGGATCATCACGTAATTTGACAGCGGCGCGTTGCTGGCGATCTTGCCTGCCAGATCCCGCGCAAGGGCCAGCCCCTCACCGGCGGCCACGCTATAGTGGCAAAGACCCAGCCCCAAGCCGTCCTCGGCGCCAAACTTGCGTCCGGTCAGCATCATTTCGATCATCCGATCGGCACCCAGAATGCGCCCGACCCTCACCGACGCGCCACCGCCGACATAGATGCCCCGCCGCCCCTCCGGAAGTTGGAAAATCGTCGACGGCTCGGCGATGCGCACATGCGTCGCAGTGGCCAGTTCCAGCCCGCCTCCGATCACCGCGCCCTCCATCGCCGACACCACCGGCAAACCGCCATATTGGATTCGGTCCATCACCGCATGCCATCCGCGCGAATGGCGCATCGTGGCTTCCGCATCGCGCTGCTTGTGCTCGGATAGATCAAGCCCCGAACAATAATGCCCCTCTGTTCCGGTCAGGATCACCGCCTTCACCCTTTCGGGGGGCGTGGTGAAAAACCGGTCCAGCGCCGCAAGCAATTCATCGCACATCGCGTTGCGCTTGCCCGGGCGGTTCATGGTGAGCGTCGCCACCCCGCCCTCAATGTCGATCAAAAGCATATCTTGCGTCATGGCCACCCCCCACTAATTCGGTAATTTCAATAATTATTATTATTCATATCTAATTTCGCGCAACGATTCTTTTCCGGCGCGCTTCTCTTTCATCTTTCCTGCAATATTCCGAGGTCCCGGGCAGCGCCCCGGTTCCGCGCTATCCGGCGCGCGCCGCCCGCAGAGTTTCGGACGAAACCGCCCCCTCCAGCCCGCTGGAGCCATAGAGCCACTCGATTTCGTCGTACCAATCATCCGGCGTTTTCGCCCGCATGATCGCATTGCGCAGCGCCGCGTGGGCTTCGGACGGGTGATAGATGTGACTGCCAATCTCGCGGCTTTGCAGCTGTATCCGCGCCGTGCGCAAGCGACGCTTTTCCTGATAGCCCTGCAAGACAGCATCAACCTCGTTCAGACGCCCCTCAATCTCTGCCGCCAGACAAACCGCATCCTCCATCGCCATACAGGCGCCCTGGGCGAAATACTGTAACTGCGGATGCGCCGCATCGCCCAGAAGCGCCACCCGCCCATCGACCCAATTCATCACCGGATCACGATCGCACAGCACCCAGAGCTTCCAGTCTTTACCCTTTTCGATGATCTGACGCGCAACCGGCGCGACATGCTCGAACCCGCGGCGCACTTCGTCGTGGCTCACCGATAGCCCGGCAACCGGCTCTGCGGCATCGTTGTGATAGGTCACCACCAGGTTGAACAGCTTCCAGCCACTTAGCGGATAATGCACGATATGGCATTTCGGCCCAGCCCAGAGCGTCGCCGCGTTCCAGCGCAGATCTTCTGGCATATCCTCGACAGGAATCACGCTGCGATAGGTGGTATGGCCCGACACGCGCGGCGCGCCATCGCCTATCACCCGCTTGCGAATGTTCGACCATAGCCCATCAGCTCCGATCAGCGCCCGGCCGCCGATACGCTCCCCATCCGCCAGAATGGCCGTGACCGTGTCGGACTCCTGCGCGTAGTCCACCACCTCCGCATTGGTGCGCAACTCCACAAGATCATGCGCCTCGTTTGCACGCAAAAAGACACCGTAGAGATCGCCGCGATGCACCACAGCATAAGGATTGCCAAACCGCGTGCGAAACGCCTCATCCAGCGGAATCCGGGTGATTTCGTCACCCGAAACCGCATCCATCAGCCGCAGATTGTCGATATAGACCGCCATTTGGCGCGCCGCATCGCCAACACCAAGATAGTCAAAGGCATGAAACGCATTCGGGCCCAGCTGAATACCCGCACCGATCTCGTCGAAACGCGCGGATTTTTCCAACACGACCGAGCGGATACCTTTCTGCGCCAGCCCGATTGCGGTCGCCATGCCGCCAATGCCACCGCCCGCAATGATCACCCGCTCTTCAACCATGCCCATCCCCTTGCGGCCGACGCCAATCCTATTGCGGATCGCCGATGGTCAATGCAATATCCGCCAAACCGTCGATCCCGCCGGTGATCGCGTCGCCGGCTACAACCGGCCCGACCCCGGCAGGCGTGCCGGTCATGATCACGTCACCGGGCGCCAAGTGATAAAACTTCGACAGATGCACAACCACCTCCTCACAACTCCACACCAGCTCTTCCAGCGTCGCGTCCTGGCGGCTCTCGCCGTTCACCTCCAGATGGATGCGTTGGTTGGCCACCTTGCCAAAATCGGCTGTCCTGGTCATCTCGGCGAATACGGCCGAGCCTTCCACATCCTTGCCCAGATCCCATGGGCGGCGCGTGTCCTTGCCGTCCTGCTGGCGGTCGCGCCGTGTCATGTCGAGCGCGCAGCCATAGGCATAGATCGCCGCGGCGGCCTGTTGCGCGTTGCCCCGAAACACCGACTTGCCGATGGTGAACGCCAACTCCATCTCGTGATGATAATTCTGCGTCCCCGGCGGATAGGGCTGCGCCGCCCCGCTCAACACACCATGCGCCGCTGACTTGGTGAAATACCAAGGCGCCTCGCGGTCCACTTCCGTGCCCATCTCGGCGGCATGGGCGGCATAGTTGCGTCCGACACAGAAAATCCGGCGCACCGGATAGAGGCCGCTTTCGCCCCGCACCGGGATGGCAAAAACTTCGGGGGCTTCAAACAGATAGTCGCTCATCGTGCGCGTTCCTCATAATATCCAAGTCGGTCCTGCAACGGGCGGTCATGCACCCGCACCAGAAAACTCTCCTGATCGGCCTCATGCTCGATCTCGGCAAAAACTGGCGCGGTGAACGTGTCCTTCGCGCCCCATTCAAACACCTCACCATTGATCCGGCTTCGCCCGCGTCCCTTGACCACGTGAAACGCCGCCGAAGACGATCTGAGCGGCGGTGTCTCGCGGCCACCTTCCGGCAGCATCATCGCAGTGAAACCCATCGTCGGAAGCACATCCGCTCCGGTCTCGGGGTTAACATAATCAAGCTCGGCAATTGCCTCGCCGCCAAAGCCGAGCAACGCGCGCAGCGCCGCCTCTGTGCGTGCCCAAGGATAGCGCAGCATCGGATAGCGGCGCACACCCGCACCCACCTTGCGCGACGGCGCAAGACCGCTCGACAGATATTCCACCTGGCTCGCATCGGGCCGATTGCGCTGTGCCTGTAGCGGACCTTCCGTCGCATACGACCCTTCGAGATAATAAAACAACGGCAGGTCCAGTGCATCGAGCCAAACCACCGGCTCGCTTCCCTCATGGCCATGATCGTGCCATTCACCCCCCGGCGTCAGCACCAGATCGCCTTCTTCCATCGGCAGCTTTTCCCCATCGACAACCGTATAGCCGCCCTTGCCCTCAACCACGATCCGCACCGCCGAAGGCGTGTGAACATGGGCCGGCGCCGTCTCGCCCGGCAGCAACAATTGCAACCCCAGATAAATCGAAGCGGTCGCCTGCATCGCCCCGGCGCCACGCCCCGGATCGCTCAGCACCAAAACCCGGCGCTCGGCCTTTTCCACCGGCGTCAATTCTCCCGCCCGTATCAGCAGCGGCCGTATCGCCTGATATTTCCAATAACCCGCGCGCGTCTGCGGCTGCGGGCGCCCGTGCGGCAATACATTGCGCATCATCGGCCAAAGCGGCGCAACCCCGGCTTTCGCCATGTCGTCGCGATAGTCCTGCGGCAGCTCTTCCAGCGTACCCAGAGTTCCCCCCATTTCGTCCTCCATCAAGCATGCATTGTATCAATTACAGGTTATATGGTATGCATACATACTATATCGCACAGCGTCAATTTTGATTGCATACTAATCGCAAGACCCGATACTGCAACGCAGCAAAGGAAACGAAAGATGAGCGAAATACACGACATGGCCGGGCATCTGATCCGCCGCCTCAATCAAATTTCAATGGCGGTGTTTGCCGAACGAATGGCCGAGATCGATGCCGAAATCACCCCGGTGCAATATGCCGCGCTCACCACAATTCTCGAAAATCCGGGCGTCGGACAGTCCAAGCTCGCCGGTGCAATCGCCTATGACAAGGCAACAATCGGTGGCGTGGTCGACCGGCTGGAAGCCAAGGGCCTGATCATGCGCAAACAGTCGAAAACCGATGGTCGCGCCCGCGCTCTGGCCATAACGTCCGATGGCAAAGCGCTGCTTGAGCGGATCAAACCGGTCGTTCGCGCGCTGCAAGACGACATCCTCAATGGCCTCGACCAATCTGAAAAAAGCCAGATGATGGCGCTCTTGTCAAAAACCACGGCCGCGGGAAACGCCCGCTCACGCGCACCGCTCCAACCTCAAGGAAAAGCCCGGGCATCGATGCAGTAACGGCAGGCAAGATCAACCGATCACCGCATCAATTGCTGCGCTCAGCTTGTCCACAATCTCATCCACATGCGCATCCTCCATGATAAAGGGCGGCGCCAGCAAAACGTGATCGCCGATACGCCCGTCGATGGTGCCGCTCATCGGATAACAGATCAATCCAGCCTCAAACGCCGCTTTCTTCAGCCGCCCGGCCACCCCCTTTGCCGGGTCAAACGGCGCCTTGCTGTCGCGATCCTGTACGAATTCGACCGCGCGAAACAGCCCGCGCCCGCGAACATCGCCGACATGCGGGTGCTGACCCAACCTCGCTTCCAACGCCGCTTGCAGCTTCTCTCCCTTGTCACGCACATTGGCCAACAGATTGCGTTCTTCAATCGCGGTGAGCACAGCCACCCCCGCCGCAGCCGCCGACGCATGGCCGAGATAGGTATGCCCATGTTGGAAAAACCCGGTGCCGCCCGAGATCGCGTCATAAATCCGACCCTGACACATCATCGCGCCAATCGGCTGATATCCGGCACCCAGCCCCTTGGCGATGGTCACGATGTCAGGGGAAATCGCCTCCTGCTCACAGGCAAAAAGGCTCCCGGTTCGACCGATCCCGCACATCACCTCATCAAGGATCAGCAGCACGCCATATTGGTCACAAATTTCGCGAATGCGTTTGAAATACCCCGGCACCGGCGTGATTGCGCCCGCCGTCGCCCCGCCCACCGTTTCAGCAATGAAACACATTACATTCTCTGGTCCGAGCCGCAGGATTTCGGTTTCCAGCTCGTTTGCCACCCGCAACCCATATGCTTCCGCGCTCTCTCCCTCGGCTTTCCCGCGATACTCAAAACATGGCGAGACCAGCGAAGTCTCGATCAGCAGCGGCGCAAACGGCTCGCGGCGCCATTCATTGCCTCCCGCCGCCAGCGCCCCCAGCGTATTGCCGTGATAGCTCTGCTTGCGCGCAATGATCCTGTGGCGCTTGGGTTCTCCAATCTCAAGGTAGTATTGCCGCGCGAGTTTAAGCGCGGCCTCCACTGCCTCCGACCCGCCGGAAACGAAATAGACCCGGTCAAGCCCCTCGGGCGCGCGCTCGGCCAGCATCCCGGCCAACTGCTCAGCAGGTTCCGAAGTGAAAAACCCGGTATGAGCAAAGGCGAGCTGATCAAGCTGCGCCTTGACCGCCTCGCGCACGCCCTCGTCAGAATGCCCGAGACACGAAACCGCCGCCCCACCCGAGCCGTCAAAATACCGCTTGCCCGCTGCATCAATCAGATAACAGCCATCGCCCGCGACGGCCTTGGGGGGCGGTGCCTTGATGTAACGGGGAAATACATGTGACATGGGCTTATCCTTGTTGCATCGCGCCGCGTGCGGGGTGTGCCGTGACGCCTATGACGAACAGTCGAACCGATTGTGAGCTGTCTGACAAGAGTCACAGGTCGGGGTGGTGCAAATTGTCCCCGAACACTATCCGTGCCATCGAATGTTCTGCGAAAATCCGCCCCCCGCTAGCGGATCACACTGACTGATCGGCGCGCATGACGCACCACGCGCGCGGCATTCGGCCCCAGAAGATAGTCGCTCATCTCGGGACGATGCGAGGCCATCACGATCATGTCGGCATCCACCCGATCCGCCATGGCAATAATCTGTTCATAAATCGTGCCATGGCGCACGTGGAGTTCAACGTCGATATCCTCAGGCAAATGTTTTTGCACGAAAGCTTCGAGCGTTGCGCGCGTTTCTTTCACTGCGTTCTCAGAGAAACTCTTGGGGAAGTAGCTGGCGACCATCGACATTCCAAAGTCGGGGATCACGGTTAGCACATGCAGCTTCGCACCATGCACCCGGACCAGCGAGACAGCATGGTCGATGGTCTTTTCCCATCCGCTTTCGTGAAACAGATCAATCGGTAACAGTATGGTTTTCATTGTTCCAACTCCCTTCACGCCGCCAGAGGTTGCACACGGCGCCGTGCGCGCCCCAGTTGCAACCACATCACCAGCGCCAGAAGCGCCAGCGCCGGGATGTAGAACAGTTCCTTGGGCATGCGGACGGCTTCTTCCTCCACAGCCAGAACTTCCCAGTCGAAATCAATGCCGCGTTGCTGCAGATCGCCGCCAAATTTCAGGTTGTCGACATAGACCCGGCCATCATCCTCCTGGCGAAACGCGATTCCCGCGCTCTTGTCGAGCCGGGCGGCGCCATCGCCATCGGCCTTGGCCCCCAGAGGCAGCAGCACGGTGGTGGTAACCTGCTTGCCAGTGGAGAAATTCTCGCCCGAAACCACCACCCGCAGGCTGGCATCATCCCCGGCTGACGTGGCCAGTTCGATCAGTTGCGCTGGTTCCTTCTTCAGCCATGGTTCATCCACCATGTCGAGCCAGAAGCCCGGCCTGAACAGCGTGAACGCGATCAACAACAACGCCAGGTTTTCCCACATCTTCGATTTCGTCAGGAACCAGTTCTGTGTCGCTGCCGCAAACAGCATCATGGCGATCACCGCAATGATGAAGACAAACACCGCCTTCAACGGCGTCACGTCAATCAGCAACAATTCGGTATTGAAGATGAACAGGAACGGCAGGATCGCCGTGCGCACGTCATAGGAAAAGCCGATGATGCCCGTCTTGATCGGATCACCCTTGGAAATCGCCGCCGCGGCAAAGGCTGCAAGCCCGACAGGCGGCGTGTCATCCGCAAGGATACCGAAATAGAACACGAACATATGCACCGCGATCAGCGGCACGATCAAACCCGATTTCGCGCCGACTGCGATGATCACAGGCGCCATCAGCGACGTGATAACGATATAGGTCGCCGTGGTCGGCAGACCCATACCCAGCACAAGACTGAACAGCGCCACGAAGATCAGCATCAAGAGCAGATTGCCGCCCGAAATCACCTCGATGAATTCGCCAATCACCTGGTGCGCGCCGGTCAGGCTCACGGTGCCGACGATGATCCCGGCTGTGCCCGTGGCCACGGCAATGCCGATCATGTTGCGCGAACCAGCGATCATCCCGTCAATAAACTCGCTCCAGCCTTGCGACCATGTCTGCCCGCCGGTGCCGCGAAACATCGCTTTCAGCGGGTGCTGGGTCAGCATCACAAAAATCATCGCCAGCGTCGCCCAGAACGCCGAGAGACCGGGTGAAAGCCGTTCGATCATCAGGTTCCAGATCAAGACCACCACAGGCAACACGTAATAGGCCCCGGTCTTCGCCACCGGCCCCGGTTCAGGCAACTCAGTGAACGGCGCGCTAGGATCGTCAATAGTCAGATCCTCATAACCCGCAGCCCATTTCAACATCACAAGATAAGTCAGGACAAACACCACCATCATGCCAGGAAGCGACCACGCGCCGAGCAGAGGCTTAAGCCATCCCAGCCCGTAATAGACAGCCAGCGACAGCGCGCAGAAAACGATAACGCCTAAAAGGAAACTCATCAGCCGCTGTACGACCGTGCGAGCGGGGCCAGAGCGCGGCAGCCCTTCGAGACCCATCTTTGCGGCCTCCAGATGCACGATATAAACCAGCGCGATATAGCTGATGATCGCAGGCAGAAACGCGTGTTTGACCACTTCCAGATAAGAAATTCCGACATATTCGACCATCAGAAAGGCCGCGGCCCCCATCACCGGCGGCGTCAGCTGTCCGTTGGTCGACGATGCGACTTCAACCGCTCCGGCCTTTTCCGCCGAGAACCCGACCCGCTTCATCAGCGGTATGGTGAAGGTGCCGGTTGTCACGGTATTGGCGATCGACGAGCCCGAGATCAAACCGGTTGCGGCGCTTGCCACCACGGCCGCCTTGGCCGGACCGCCCTTCATATGGCCCATCAGCGCAAAGGCCAACTTGATAAAGTAATTCCCCGCGCCCGCCTTTTCGAGCAACGAGCCGAATAGCACGAACAGGAACACCATCGAGGCCGAAACGCCAAGCGCCAGACCAAAGACGCCTTCGGTTTGCATCCAGAAATGCCACATCGCCTTGCCAAAACTTGCGCCCTTCCACTGCATCGCGTCTGGAAAGAACTCGGCATGCCCAAAAAAGACGTAGAGCAGGAATACCGAGGCCACGATCACCATCGGCAAGCCCAGCGACCGGTAGGTGGCAATCAGCAGAATACAAAGCCCGATAGCCGATGCCACAAGGTCCATCGTTGTCGGCAGGCCAGAGCGGTCACCGATAGCCGAAGCATTGACGATCAGATAAAGCGTCGAGAACAACCCACCCGCAATCAGAAGCCAGTCATACCATGGGATATAATCGCGGGCGCTCGACTTGAACATCGGAAAGGCCAGTGTCGCCAGCGTGAGCCCGAAAGCAAGGTGCAGGCTTCGCTCGACATTGGAGTTGACATAGAGCCAGTTCATCCCCGTCCATTGCGCGATAAGCGAGGGCATGGGAGACGCGTTATAGACCTGCGCAACAGACCAGAGCAGCGCCACTGCGGCAATGACGGTGCCTTGCCATCCAAGCGGGCTGCGCGCGCCCACATCCAGATCTGCGGCAAAGGTTTTTGCATCGGCCACGCGTTGCGTGCCACCGGTCTCTTCGCTGTTCATGTCATACCCCCGTTGGTTTCACTCCTCGCCCGGTTTGGCCCGGTTGTCGATCTAGAGCTTTCGCGCCGTATCCGGCGTCTTGATGTCTTGGTGTATCGTTAAGGCAAGAACGGGGGCCGAAGCCCCCGCTCAATTGGTATCATTCCATCAGGCCCAGTTCCTTATAGGCCTTGATCGCACCGGGATGCAGCGGCGCCGAAAGTCCGTCCTTGACCATTTCTTCGGCTTTCAGATTGGCGAATGCCGGGTGGAGCTTGCGGAAATCGTCAAGGTTTTCCATCACAGCCTTGGCCACGATATAGACCACCTCGTCGGAAACATCTGCCGAGGTTACAAAAGTCGCACCAACGCCAAAGGTCGGCACGTCATCAGGATGGTCGGGATACATACCGCCAGGGATCACCGCCTTGCGGTAATAAGGGCGCTCTGCGACCAGTTTGTCGATCTCGGCTCCTTCAACCGGAGTAATACGCGCGTCGCATGATGCGATGGTTTCCTGCGTCGATGCCGAAGGGTGGCCCACCGCAAAGAAATACCCGTCGATCTTGTTGTCGCAAAGCGCGCCGGCCATCTCCGAGGATTTAAGCTGTGCTGCCAACGCCAAGTCACTACGTTCCCAGCCCATCGCCGCTTCCAGAACCTCCCAGGTGCCCAGCGTGCCGCTACCTGCGTTGCCGATATTGAAGCGTTTGCCTTTCACGTCGTTGATGTTCGTGATGCCGCTATCGGATCGCGCCAGAACCGTGATCGGCTCGGGATGCACCGAGAACACCGCACGCAAACCTTCGAACTTGCCCTGATCCTCAAAAGCTGCCGTGCCGTGATAGGCATGGTGCTGCCAGTCCGATTGGGCAACGCCGAACTCCAACTCGCCGGCGCGGATGGTGTTGATGTTGTAGATCGAGCCGCCGGTCGATTCCGCCGAACAGCGGATGCCGTGCTCCTTGCGGTCCTTATTGACCAGACGGCAGATCGCGCCGCCGGTCGGATAATAGACGCCGGTGACGCCCCCCGTGCCGATTGACACGAATTGCTGGTCTGCGGCCTGAGCCGGGCTCATGGCCATCAGGCCCGCAGCAGCGGCTGCAATAACTTTGAGTTTCATCTCGGTTCGTCTCCCTTGTTCAATGGTATTTTCATCGGCGAACCGCGCACTTGCTCAAATGCGGCACAGTCCACCTACCCGCGCGCTCTGCGGCGCAAAGCTGGGTCACGCACCAGAATGCGCGCCATCACACCCGGTTGTCCACACCCAAAAGCCAGAAGCCGAAATTTGCTTTTCTTCCGCCCGATTAGAAGGCCCCGTCCGCGGGTTTCTTGAGGTTTTCGTATGAATTGACGACAAGACCGTCCTTCTCCCGGCCCTGAACCAAAGCTGTTTTCACCTCGCCGCGATTCGCCATCTCAAGGTATTTTCCGCCCGAAACACGGGCAATCGCACCGGCGAAATTCACCGCCCCAAAACAGATTGGCGCTGAGAAATTGTGGTGGTGCGGACGGTGGGAACGTCATAACTCTAGCTACATGTAGCATAGTGTCCGATACCCTCTTTTATTGTTGCTATTCTACATGACGCTTTCCAGTGCGACCCATTGGGGGGGCCAATTGGGGGGCTGGCAGTACAGTATCTCACCGCTGTGGAGCAACAAGCCGCACATAGCATCCCGGAAATTAGTGTAAGCAGCGACAAAGATGGCTAGAATTACTGACGCTTAGCGCCCAAACGCGCCGCTGGCCAGATCATCATAAGCTGCGTTGCAGCTTCCCTGAAGCTACCGTTCGATACAATGCGCAGTATCTTGGTTGCTTCAAGGGCTGCAATGCGGACTTTGCTGCCATTATGGTTTTCGAGATCAACGACGGCTTTGTGCGCAGGTCGCTCTCGGCAATAAATGCTAGCCACATGCTTCGGAATATCGCGACCATTTTTGCAAATGGATGCTCGGTTAGCAGCAGGCATCTAGCTATTGAAATCCAATTGCGCCGTAAGGGCCCTTGCCTAGGTGCCAAAAAAACTTGGACTGGTGGGTATTTCGCATATTGTATGGTTCATAAAATGAAGTATATGAACGAGATGGTAGAACAGGAACGACTATGCCATCCCACAAGCCAACAAACCGTCTGGACCTCCAAGCAGACCTGCCGCCCGAACTGAACGTCCTGATGGGCGTCTACCTGCTCTATTGGAAGGTTGAAGAGGTCGTTGACACTATAAATGTAACACCTGCCTTGGCCAAGCACGAGCGTCAACTTCTGGTGAACCTTGCGGGCCCCACCCGGATGGGAGACATGGCCAGCGAGATGCAGATTTTACCTTCCACACTGACCGCTATCGCCGACGGACTTGAGGAAAAGGGCCTGATCTCCCGTGAGCGCGACCCGACGGATCGCCGCGCCTGGCAATTGCGCCTGACAGAACTGGGGGCTGAGAAACGGCATGCGTTGATGGCCCGGGCCGTCGAGATTTTCGCCGAAGTGTCGGGCCTAACGCGCGATGAAACAGCAACGATCGCATCCTTGATGCAGAAAGTTGCCGGTAACATTAAGGCGGGTGGTTTGCCCGAAGGACTAAAACCATGTCAATGAAACACGCTGCCGCTATGGCACTCGCCCTAATGATCTCTGCCGGGCTGCCAGCCTTGGCACAAGACACGTTGAAACCAGTTAAGCTCATCACCGCTACATCAGGTGCAGGAGAAGTGACGCGGCAGTTTTTTGGACACGTCGTTGCGCGGCAAACAGTTGATCTGGCCTTTCAAGTTGGCGGGCGGCTGGTCGAAGTTCCGGTGATCGAAGGTGCAGAGCTGGAACACGGTGCGCTTGTCGCGCGGTTGGATCTGGAGAGTTTTGAACTTGCTTTGAACCAAGCTCGATTGCAAAAGGAGCAGGCCGTCCGGACGCTGGCGCGACTGCAACAACTGTCCACATCGTCGGTCAGTCAAGTGGCCATCGATGACGCAATAACGCAGGCTGCAATTTCCGAGATCGCAGTCAAAAATGCCCAATACGCGCTAAAGCACGCCACGTTGACGGCACCCTTCGATGCGCTTGTAGCGGCACGTGATGTTGCCAATTTCACCACCATAGCGGCCGGGACGCCCGTTGTGCGGTTGCATGACATGTCCGAGATCCGTGTTGAAGTCGACATCCCAGAAGTTCTGTTCTTACAAGCCGAGGCTGCACAGGATGTGCAAATTCAAGCGCGTTTTCCGGCTTCCGACAAGCTATTTCCTTTGTCGGTTCGCGAGTTCAATGCCGAGGCTTCCAAAGTTGGCCAATCCTACCGGGTGACGATGGGCATGACTCCACCCGAGGGCCTGCGCATCCTTCCCGGTGCGTCGACCACTGTGATCGCCACTATCAAGGGTGAAAACCAAGGTAAGATCAGGTTGCCAAAGACGGCTGTTTTTGTCGATGAGGAAGGAAAAACCAGTGTTTTGATCTTCTCGCCCAAAGGCGCCAGTGAAGGCACGTTGAAAAAGGTCACTGTTGAGGTTGCTGCGACTCCTGGTGAAGGCATCTTTGTCATCGCGGGACTGGCACCTGGAAGCGAGATCGTCGCAGCTGGTGGCGCGGCGTTGAAAGACGGTGAGAAAGTCCGCAGGTTTGCCGGATTCGGGAATTGACGAGCGGATCATGAGCATTGCAAGATTCTCGATCGAAAAGCCGCTGATCACGTGGTTGATCATCCTCGGGTCGCTGTTTGGCGGGGTTTGGGGGTTCACTTCACTTGGCCGTCTGGAAGACCCAGCTTTCACCATTAAACAGGTGGTGATTTCCACCCAATACCCTGGCGCCACCGCTGAACAAGTAGCGATCGAAGTGTCCGAACCCCTTGAATCGGCGCTCCAGAAAATGGGTGAAGTCGACAAGATCACGTCGATGAACCAACCCGGCATATCGCTGATCACGGTTGAAGTGTTCTCGACATTTGGCGGGGAAGAGTTGCCGCCGATCTGGACAAAACTTCGCAACAGGGTCTCCGACGCCGCCCGCTTCCTGCCCGCTGGGGTGAGCGAGCCCTATGTAAACGACAGTTTTGGCGACGTGTTCGGAATCTACTACGCGGTTACGGCCGAGGGGTTTTCCGACGCCGAGAAACACCAGCTTGCTACGTTCCTGCGGCGTGAGTTGCTCACTGTCGACGGGGTGGCCGATGTCGAAGTGAAAGGCCTGCCGGACGAGGCCATTTTTATCGAGCCCGATATGGCGCTGGCTGTCAATCAGGGCGTGCCTCCAACGTCAATCATTAGCGCTCTGGCCAATGCCAACTCGGTAGTCGATGCAGGATCCGTTCGTGGTGCAGACGGGGTTCGCACCATCATCCAGGCTCCTGACGGCTCGGACTCTGTCGAGTCCATCGCGTCACTGACGATTGGGTCGGGTGGAGAAGTCATCAACTTGTTCGATCTCGCCCGCGTTCACCGAGACCGGCAGGACACGCCCGATCTGATGGTGCGTTTCAACGGTAAGGATGCCTTTACGCTCGGTGTTGCCGGGCTATCGACCGAAAACATTGTCGAAGTCGGGCGTCGCGCCGATGCAAGGCTGGCCGAGCTAGACAGCAATATCCCTCACGGCGTCACATTGGAACCGATTTATCAGCAGCATGTGGTTGTCGACGAAGCCTCGAGCGCGTTTCTGCTGAACCTCGCCATGTCGGTCGCGATTGTGGTTCTCGTGTTGGTCATCTTCATGGGCTGGCGCGCAGCTGTGGTGGTGGGCGTGACCTTGTTGCTGACTGTTGTCGGAACACTGTTTTACATGGCGCTGTTCTCGATCGAGATGGAGCGCATCTCGCTGGGTGCCTTGATCATCGCCATGGGTATGCTTGTCGACAATGCCATTGTGGTTGCCGAAGGTATGCAGATATCCATGCGGCGTGGCCAAAACAGCCACAGAGCCGCCGATGATGCAGCGGCCAAAACCCAGATACCGCTTCTGGGGGCCACGGTGATCGGCATTATGGCATTTGCCGGGATCGGGCTGTCGCCGGATGCGACCGGCGAGTTTCTGTTCTCGCTGTTTGCGGTGATCGGTATCTCGCTATTGCTCAGCTGGGTGCTGGCCCTGACAGTGACGCCACTTCTCGGTCATTACTTGTTCAAGCAGGGCAAAGATGGTGAGGATGACGCCTATAGCGGCTGGATGTTCCGCGCCTATGCCTCGACGCTGCGGCTTGCCCTACGCCTGCGCTGGCTGATGATCGTCGTGCTGGCGGTCGTGACCGTGGTCTGTTTTACGGGCTTCGGTCAGGTCAAACAGGCGTTTTTCCCTGATAGCAACACGCCGATGTTTTTCGTGCACTATAAACTACCTCAGGGAACTGACATTCACACCACGTCTGATCACCTGCGCCAGATGGAAGCCTGGCTCGCCGAGCGCGGCGAGGTTAAATCTGTTGCCAGTTTCGTTGGTCAAGGCGCGTCGCGGTTCATGCTGACTTACGAAGCCGAAAAGGCAAACCCCAGCTACGGCCACCTGATCATTCAGACAGAAACGCTGGATCAGATTCCCCCATTGAGGGAAGAGCTAAACAGCTTTGGCCGCGCCAACTTCCCTACGGGCGAGTTCCGCACCAAGCGGCTGGTCTTTGGCCCCGGCGGCGGTGCTCCGATCCAGCTGCGGCTTTCGGGGCAGGATCCGGACACATTGCGCCTGCTATCATCCGAAATGCAGCAGGTTATGCAAGGGGCCTCAGGCAATCTAATTGATATGCGCACGGATTGGAGAGAGCAGGAACTGGTGTTGAAACCGGTCTACGCCACCCAACGTGCCCAGACCGCCGGCATCAGCCGCGAAGACGTGGCGCAAACGTTGCAATTGGCAACGGACGGGACAGTCTCGGGCGTCTATCGTGAAGGTGATCGGCAAATCCCCATCATAACCCGCTTGCCAAGCGATAGTGGGTTGGAGTTGATCGACCTGGTGGTGTTTTCGTCAACTACGGGCGAGGTTCTCCCGATCGAGCAGATGATTGACGGGATGGAGTATGAGGTGCAGAACACCTTGGTGCATCGCCGCAATCGCGAACTGACACTCACGATAGAGGCCGACATTCCGCCGGGACTGACCGCGGCCGAGGTTCAGGCCGAGATCCAGTCCGTGGTTGAATCGGTTTCGCTGCCGGTGGGCTACCGCATGGAATGGGGTGGCGAATACGAGAGTTCGCGTATGGCGCAAGCAGCTTTGGGCGCGCAGATTCCGGTCTCGGTTTTGATCATGGTGTTGATCTCGATCCTTTTGTTCAACGCTCTACGCCAACCCCTTATCATCTGGCTTCTGGTGCCGATGTCCGTCAACGGCGTGGTGATCGCGCTTCTAGCCACAGACATGCCGTTCACCTTTACAGCACTTCTGGGCCTGCTGAGCCTATCGGGCATGTTGATCAAGAACGGCATCGTTTTGGTCGAGGAGATCGACCTTGTGCGAGAAGAGGGGCTGGCGCTCCGCGAAGCGATCATCACCGCGTCCACGTCGCGTCTGCGCCCCGTGATGCTGGCGGCGATCACCACGATCCTTGGCATGGCACCCTTGCTTACCGATGCGTTCTTCGTGTCGATGGCGATCACCATTATGGGGGGGCTGGCTTTTGCCTCGATCCTAACGCTGGTTGCGGCGCCGGTCCTCTATGATTTGCTTTTTTCACGCAGCGCGCACAGAGATGAAGTCACCTAGGTGCGCGCTTGTTTGCCAACCATGCAGAGCCTTAATGGACGCATGGTTGAGCGCCATTGACACAGTTGAAGGGCGGGATCCCCACACTGTCGTCGACAGTTAGGCGGTTTCGAAAAAAGATTGCCAAATAAACGACCGTTAACCTGACACGCTGCGGAACCTGTCAAAACGGGCCTTTGCGCAAAGTGCAGCATCGAACATATTGAGCTCTCTGCGGACCTCGGATGCGCCGCAGCATTTCATGATATTATGATCCGTCAACGTCGGGTTGTCGACTTGGGGGTGCATGGTGGATCGGAGTATTAGTCATGCAAACACCAAACTTACCCGCTATTCGCGCGCTTCGCCCGCCTGGCATAAGGGCCGGCTCGTCGGTCAGAAACGACCACTCAAGCCCAAACATGTCTGGGCGATCGGCGTTCGGCTTGAACAGGCCGAGAACCACCGGGATCTGACACTCTTCAATCTGGCCATCGACAGCAAGCTGCGCGGCTATGATCTTGTTAAGATGAGAGTCGTCAATGTGATGGCGTCCGGTCAGATCAACGAACGCGCGTCCGTTCTGCAAAGCAAGACGGAGAAACCTGTACGCTTCGAAATTTCTGAAGGCACACGGGCGTCGCTCGACAGATGGGTGCAAGACCCGCTGATGATCGGATCCGAGTACCTTTGGCCCGGCCGTTTTCACGAACTGCTTCACTTCTCAACCCGCCAGTATGCGCGGATAGTTCGTGACTGGGTGACGTCCATTGGACTGGAGGCGAGCGCATACGGCACGCATTCGATTGGGCGGACAAAGCAGGAACCGGCTCTGCTTTGCTCTTAGTTTTCATGGTAGCGCTCAGGCCGTAGCGTGAACCTGCCGCTTTTGCAGCACCACCATGACATATCCGATAAGCGTGGTCATGCCGACATGTCCGATAAAGGAGGACTGCGTGTAAGCGCCGAAACCCATCATGAACGTTCGCCCGACGACCGGGGCCAGCAGACCTTGCGCTACGAACCAAAGAACAAGCCCAGCAATCGCACCTGAAAGGATAAGACTGGTCCGGGAAACCAGATGCGTTATCCACACAAACCCAGAAAACCCGATGGCACCGATCATGAAGTGCGCAAGAAAACCGGCCCAATACGGCACAGTAACCCCAAGTACCATTTTAATGAGGGCGATAACCAAGTTGGCCGGAGCAAGAGTGACGTCGAAAAGTATTGGCGAGATCAGCCATGCGTAGATCTCGAATGAAACCTCTCCTGCCAGCCCGGCGACTACAAGGTTTCTGAGTGTGTTTTTGGTGGCCATTTCGTTCTTTTCTTTCTTCTTTTGTGCGGTCATCGCGAGGGAAGTTAGAGGTAATATCAAGCAAGATTTATCGACAATCAGCGCAACCCCATGTGCCCGCGAACCACCTGAAGGTGAATGCCTGCACAAGATTGGAAACGATGCTGTGAGACGCCATCTACTCGTTGTTGAGCGATCGCTCAAATCACTTGATCTAACGGTTGCTCAAGTTTCGGTGTCTAGATACCGTGGAAAACCGGTGGGGTCGTAAGAACAGGCACCTTGAGATTCTGTGATTACAGAATCTCAACCGATCGCCATCCACACGGCGACGGCGGCGAGAACTGTGCCGAAAATCCGATTGATCCACGTAGCGCTTTGCTCTTCGCGAAACTGCTTGGCCAACCGGTCGCCCGCGGCAGTCCATGCCAGGAACGCGAGGAGGTTGTTCAGGGTGAAGACCGTTGTGATGACGAGGATAACCTGCCACTGGCCTGTACCGTCTGCCGCGACGACGAACTGCGTGAACATCAATGCGATGATGAGGTAGGCTTTCGGGTTGAACAGAAGCAGCAACACCCCGGTGCCGAATCCGGCGGGCGTAGCCTCCGTCGCGCCATCGTGTCCACCGCTGTGAAAGAGACTCCAGGCCAGCCAAAGCACGTAGAGGCATCCGAGCAACTTCAGCGAATTGAACGCGCCCGGATGCGTCGTGAAGGCCGCCAGCGCGCCGAAGCCGATCGCCGCAGTCACGATCCACGTTGCCACATGGTATCCGAGATTGGCTGGAAGGGTCGCTCTCATACCGAAGCGCGCACCGTTGGCGGCGAAGAACATGTTTCCCGGTCCCGGGCTGTAGGCCAGCGGAAAGAGGAAGGCGATCAGGGCTGCTATGGTCGTTGTCATGGTAAGGACTCCGGCGATTGTTTCCGTGATGGTGGGCTGGTTTTTCTGCTGATGCAGCCCGATTCATGCGTATTGCGGTGGGGGCTGTCCTCGTCAGGCAGCGCCGCGGTTGTTTACCATGTCATCTGTCGTCACGACCTTGCCGTAACTCGCCGCCAAGGGGGCCATGATCGCGGCGTGGACGTGTCCAGACGGCACCGAAACGCCGCCGTGACTGACCGACGCGGCGGCGCAGGCATCCCCGACCACAGTGACGGCAAAGCCCATGTCGGCCGCCGCGCGGGCGGTGGCGTCCACACACATTTGGCTCATCGCGCCGCAGAGAATGACACGCTTGATCTCCGCCGCGCGCAGTGCCGCTTCCAGACCGGTGCCGACGAATGAATTGGGACGGCTTTTCTCGAAGACCGTCTCACTGGAGTCGGGCCGCACGGTTTCATTGATCTCGCTACCCAGAGTGCCTGGACGGAAAAACGGAGCATCGGCCGAACCCGCGATGTGACGGATATGGAAGACCGGTTCTCGCCTGGCTCGCGCTCCGGCAAGAAGTCTCTTGGCATTGGCGGCAGCGGCATCCATGCCGTCGAGGGCCATCAGGCCTCCTTCAAAATAGTCGTTCTGGATGTCGATGAGGATCAGGGCTGTCTTGGTCATGTCTGTGTTCTCCTTTTTTTCCAATTTACGCGCTCAACCCTTCGCTCTACGATTGGCGTTGATGACAATCACTGTGCCGAATACGCCAAAGCAGGTTAAGATCGCTTTCATTGCCTACGAGGGCGCGCAAATGTCCGCCGTGCTTGGCCTTGGCGACATCCTGACCGTCGCAAACCGCTATGCTGCCGAAGTTGGTTCAGGGAAGGTGGATCATGCGGTCCTCCGCCCCGGCGATCTTGATGGCGAGGCTGGGTTTGATGCGGTCATCGTGCCGCCCAATCTGACCGGTGGCCGGGGCAATACCGATGGACTCGTCCATGGCTGGATCGCCGAACAACATAGAGGCGGCGCGACGCTGTGCTCGGCCTGCGCGGGTGCGTTCTGGCTGGGCCACGCAGGTGCGCTGGATGGCCGGCCTGTAACAACTCACTGGGCGCTGGAAAGAGAGTTCCGCGCCGCATTTCCACGCGCGGAGCTGCACCCGGAGCATCTGCTGATCGACGACCACGACATTGTCACCGCGGGCGGCGTGATGGCCTGGGTTGATCTGGGGCTTTTCTTGGTGCGACGGTGGCTGGGGCCGGACGTCGTCTCGCGCACCTGCCGCCAAATGCTGATCGACCCTCAGGGACGCGAACAACGCAACTATCGCAGTTTCCGACCGCGCCTGGATCACGGCGACGACTCTATTCGGGGCCTCCAACACTGGATGGAAGAAAACGCCGCTTTGGAACTCGCCCTACCAACTTTGTCGAACAGGGCAGGGATGACCGAACGGACATTCCAACGTCGCTTCACCAATGCGACGGGTCTTTCGGTAAGCCGCTATGTACAGGAACTGCGGATCGAGAAGGCGCGGGGTCTGTTGGAACGCACGACAATGCCGGTAAACGAAATCTGCTGGGCTGTAGGTTACGCCGATGCCTCGACCTTCAGCCGCCTCTTCCGTTCGATCTGTGGCGTGAGCGCCAGCGAATATAGGCGGCGGTTTGCTATTGGATGACTCTCGTAGCGTCGTGTACGGATTGGGCCTGCACTACCGAAACGCTGCCATGGGCAGAAACAGACCTAAGTGAAATGTCATCCTGCTACGCAGCATAATCCGGCTAATCAGCCATTTGCGCGCACCGCAGCGTCTGAAAGAATGGGCTCAGAGCCGCCTTGCGGCCTGCAAGAGCCGTCATTCGCCGCGGCTGCAAAAATTGACAAAGGGCTGAGGTTAGCACCGCGGCGGAAGCGGTCATTCTCTTTTCGTTTTGAGCCTAACCAAGATCTTCTTTTTGCGGGCAAACATTATTCACCATAGAGTGGACCAATGACCCAAGAGATTTTGACCATACCGCGACCGATCCTGTGGACCTTTCGACGCTGCCCTTATGCTATGCGGGCGCGGATGGCGGTGTTGAGCGCGGGGCTGGAGGTAGAACTGCGCGAGATCAAATTGAAGGATAAGCCGCAGGCTTTTCTACGGGCCTCGCCTTCGGCCACGGTGCCTAATTTGCAAGCGGGTGATCTAAACTTGGATGAGAGTCTCGACATCATGCTATGGGCGCTTGGGAAGAGTGATCCGCTTGGGCTATTGAACATGCCCAGTATCGGCGAAACCCTGATTGCCCAGAACGATGGGCCCTTCAAAGCCGCGCTTGACCACACTAAATACTCAGACCGCTATCCTGATCTGGATGCCCAATCCGAACGGGCGAAAGCATCCACCTTCATTCAGTCTCTTGAGACACAGCTGGCGAAGTATCCTTTCCTGACGGGCGACAGGCCCACACTCGCCGACATCGCGATCTTTCCGTTTGTGAGGCAGTTCGCCCATATTGACCGTGCCTGGTTTGACGCGCAGCGTTGGCCCAATGTGATCCTTTGGTTGGACGGTTTCCTTCAGAGCGCAGATTTTCAAAAGGCCATGGCGAAATTCACTGTTTGGGAAGACGGCACGCGCCCCTATCTTTTCGGCCACGCCTCTGAATAGCTCTGGCAATGCCGATGCGGCCCGGCATCGGCGGGTGCGGATGGCATGGCCTTCGGGGCAGAGCCCGAAAGTTTCCGCAGCCGACCTCAATTGAAAACGCAGCGAAAGCCAGTCTTCCGCCCTTCCTGATCAAGGCAGGACTCGGCCCAAACCGGCCTTTGGAAAAGGTATCGTTCAACGGCAGCTATGTCAGCTGGAGTTCACAGTCAGTGAAATGGCGCCAGCAATTAAAAGTCAGCCAGCATCACCGGTCCACAGTTCGAGAAGGTTTACATCGCTGCTGTCCGGTTTTTGCTCATTCGGAAGTTTGTCAACTTGCATGAGCATCGGAATGTCGAAATTGGTTCCGGTTACAACGCACGCGCCTTGAGGCAGCGTCGGTATCTGCCCTCTCGAAAGGCTATCCAACGTCGAGATCGTGTTCTCCGAGAGAGCAAGATCTCTGTCATTCACCAATCGATGTATGAAACAGTTGTGCAATTGCGAGACGATGGTAGGGGAGATATCTGCAGGTCGTTGGCTTGCGAGAGTAAGAAATATGCCGAATGACCTGCTCCCCTGAATAGTCCGCGATTTGGGGTTAGTCTGTTCCTATCAAAGGAGACGGACGATAAAGCGATCAAGGTTCACGGAAGAACAGATCATCGGCATTTTGAAAGAGCATCAGGCGGGGCTTGGGGCCAAAGAGCTGTGCCGCAAGCACGGCGTTAGCGATGCGACATTCTACAAATGGCGATCCAGGTATGGCGGCATGGAAGTGTCGGACGCGAAGAAGCTGAAGGCCCTGGAGGCTGAGAATGCCAAGCTCAAGAAGTTGCTGGCGGAGCAGATGATGGACGTATCGACGCTCAAGGAAATGCTGGGAAGAAACTTGTGAGGCCCGGTGCGCGACGCAGAGCTGCGAGCTGGGTCATGAATGAGAAGCAATACAATCAGAAGCGGGCCTGTGCCTTGGCTGGGATTGATCCAGGTGTCTATCGGCGCACATCTAAGCGTCCGGTCGATACTGAGTTGCGGGATCGCCTTAAGGATCTGTCATCACAGCGGCGACGGTTTGGGTATCGCCGTTTGCACATTTTGCTGAAGCGCGAGGGCTGGCAGGTGAACTGGAAGAAGCTGTATCGCATCTACAAATAAGAGAGCCTGACTGTGCGCAAACGTGGTGGCCGCAAGCGTGCTTATCCCCAGCGAAATCTATGGCGACCTGATGAGAAAGTTGATCGCCCCGCATGATCGGCTGTTTGAAAACGGCATCGGCAAGAACGTTGAATGCAAACCATCCGACGCAGCACAATGAAATTGTGGGGGCTACCAGTGTGCAGCTCTTGCAAATTGCTTGTAAATCAACGCCCTAGGTCAACTAAGTGGTGCGGGCGGTGGGAGTCGAACCCACACGGGCACACGGCCCAACAGATTTTAAGTCTGGTATGTCTACCATTCCATCACGCCCGCATCTGGTGCGGACCATAGCCCGCTAAATTTTCGTGTAAAGCGTCAGAAAACCCATTGGCTGCCAAAATCTTGCCCAGATTCACAATTAATCATAAAGACATGAAAAAAACCGCGCCCCATCCCCAATCCCGCCTGCGACGCGCCTTTCAACGCGGCATGCTGATCGCTCTGGGCATCGCCTTTGTTCCTGTGGCTTTGGTGTCTACGGGGCTCTTCCTGTCGGGGTATCAACCGCAGGATTTCAACCCCGGTTTGCGCTATGGGCTGATCGGGATTTGGCTGATTTATGTGTTTACCGCTGACCGTATCGCCAATTTCAATTTCTGGCGTCGCATCCCGTTCATGCGTGGCAGGGACAACGGCGAATTGATTACAGTGGTCGTATTTGCCGCGATCATCGCGTCAATGCGGCTCAACACAGGCGCACAACTGCATTGGATGATCCTCGACTGGTTCAAGAGCTTCACCGTATTGGCCGTGCTCTTCATCGCGCTTTATATGATTTTTCGAGCCGTGACGCGCTCGTGGCGCAGAGCGCGCAAACGGATTCACACCCAGCCGTTCACCGGCTGACGGCCCACGGTTGCGTCGTGCCTGTCTCGGCGCCTCACTCGCCGTCATAAGCTTGTGCAATCCGCGCCCGGCAGCTTTCCTTGGCGTCTCAGGCTTAAACCTGATGGAGCCGGACCAAGCCCAACGCATTTGACATGGCTCTGGCGTCCCATTCCCGCTTCCCACCCCTCCTGAAACCAGCTAGCGTGACGCCCATGTTTCCAATCCGCGATCACAATCCTTCCGGCTGCACGCCCTATGTCACCTACGCGCTTATTGCGCTCAACACGGTGGTCTTTCTCAGCTATGTCAGCCTGTTTGGCGACCCGCGCGCGCTCAACCTGCTGTTTTATGACTGGGCCATCCTGCCCGCCCGAATAGCCCAAGGTGATGGCTACACCACCCTGCTTACTTCAATGTTCCTGCATGGCGGCTTCATGCACCTCGCGGGCAACATGCTTTTCCTGTGGATTTTCGGCGACAACCTCGAAGATGAAATGGGCCATATCGGCTTTCTTGTCTTCTATCTCATTTGCGGGCTCGGGGCGGGCTATGTCCATGTGTTATCCGGCCCCAATTCGATGGTGCCGACCGTCGGTGCCTCGGGCGCGATTGCCGGAGTGATGGGGGGCTATCTCCTGCTCTTCCCCAAGGCCAAGATCGACATTCTGCTCATCATCGTCATCTTCTTTCGCATCTTTACGATCCCGGCCTGGATCGTGCTTGTTGTCTGGTTCCTCCTGCAATTCTCCGGCGCAATGACTGCAAACGCCAATGTCGGCGGCGTCGCCTATTGGGCTCACGCGGGCGGCTTCGCAATCGGTCTTCTGGCGACCCTGCCGGTTTTTCTGCGCCGCGGTGGAAAACGCTTCTGGGAGCGTAACGAAGGTCAGCCACCCCACCCCGAGGCCCATTACGACCCGTCGCGCGTCCCCCGGATCGGACGCCGTCGATGACCCTGCCAAACCATCCCCTGCGCCTCACCTGCCACTGCGGCAAGGTCGAACTCCGCGTCACCCCCTCGGTGCCTCTAACGCAAGCGCGCCACTGCGACTGCTCCTTCTGCCGTCGCCGCGCCGCCGCTACGCTCACCGTGCCGCTTGATGCTCTCAAGATCATCAAAGGTGAAGACAACCTCACCCTCTATCAATGGGGCACCGGCACCGCACGGCACCATTTCTGCAAGACCTGCGGCATCTACACCCATCACCGCCGCCGCTCGAATCCCAATGAATACGGCGTCAATATCGGCGCACTCGACGGCGTAAACCCGGCCGAATACGAACCACTCGCCTGGCACGACGGTGTCAATCACCCGTCAGACCGCAATTGATCACGGCATAACTTCGCGCCTGCCCAAGTCTTGCGAAACACCGACGCAAGTCTTCCGCCGTATTCAGCCCAGCCACCCCGCCCGGGCTTCATCTTGCCAAAAATATCCCCGCCGGAGGCTTCCGTCCTTTGCGCCTGCGCGCCCTTCGCCTCACAGCCACAAACGATCGTTCCCTGCCGACCCGATCACCCTTGCGGCAAGCCATAGCTGCCATCGGCATCATGCAACTCCCGCCCGGTCAGGGCCGGCGTGAAAATACAGACGAACCGCAAGCCCCCCTTGCCCGCACGAATGACATGCGCCTCGTTGCGATCCAGCGTGTAGAGCGAACCGGCTTTGAGACTGAAAACCTCTCCGGTTTCCAGATTCTCCACTTCGCCCTCACCGGCAATGCAATAATTGGTCTCGATATGGTTCTTGTAATGCAGCCGCTGCTCGGTATTCTCTTCCACCACGGTGTCATGCAGCGAATAGCCCAACCCATCCCCGGCCAACAGCAACCGGCGGCTCTCAAACCCTGCGCCGCGCACATGCGCCTCGGTATCCTCGATATCACTCAGATGTTTGACAATCATTGCCCGCGCCCTCTCCTGACTTGTTTCTGCCACGCCCCGGCTGGCCCGAGCGATCAAAACTCCACATATTGGCCGCGCCCCTCGTCCCGCGCCCGACTCAGCACGTGATGCGCAGCCGCCAGATCCTGCGCGGCCACCCCAAGCGAGCGGTAGACGGTAATCTGCTCGGCGCTCTCACGCCCGCCAATCTCGCTCAAAAGCAACGCGCCAACCTCGCCGCGCAGATCACTCTCGCGCAGCGTCCCGGCAGCGATCATATCAACGATTTCACCCGCCTGCGCCAACGCCGATGGCAGATAATCGACCCAGATCGCAGCGCGTTCCACCATCCGGTCGTCCACCTCGCGCTTTGTCGCAATCGACGATCCCACCACATTCACGTGCGCGCCCGGCTTGACCCAATCCCCCATTACGATAGGGGCAGATGCCGACGTAACGGTGCAAATGATATCCGCGTCGCTTACCGCCTCACGGAGATCCACGCCGTGGCGCACGTCAAGCTGCGGGTAAAGTGCCGCCGCACGCGCCGCAAAAGTTTCGGCCTTGCCTGCGCCCCGCCCCGCCACGAACAGCCGTTTGATCGAACGCACCGCCATCATCGCATCAAGATGATGCTCCGCCTGTTCACCATAACCGATAATCGCCAGGTTCGCCGCGTCCTCGCGCGCCAGCGCGCGCGTCGCCACGCCGCTCGCCGCCGCCGTGCGGATCGCGGTCAGAAGGCTGGCATCCATCATCGCAATCGCGCCGCCGGTTTCGGCCTCAAACAATACCATCGCTCCACGATGCGATGACAGGCCCTGCACCGGATTGTCGGGGAAAAGGCTCACCATCTTGACCCCGAAACAGGCCGGATCGCCGATTGCGCCGGGCATCACGCCCATCATGTTGCCGCCCCCCACCGGCACGGCCGAGCGTAAGGGCAACGCCGCCGTGCCTTTTGAGACATCCCGCATCACCGCATCGACCACTTCAATGGCCTGCGTCATCGGCAACAAATCCGCCACATCCTCATGTGTTAAGACGATCACAGGCTGCGCTCCTTCTCTTGGCCCCAATCCGGCCCGCTCACAACAAGCCCCATCACCTGTTCAAGCAGCGCTGAATACTCCGCAGGCCGCGCCACATAGGGAAAATGCCCCCCCGCAAGAAAGCGATAGGCAACACCGGGTTTCAGCCGCGCCCGCACCATGGCGCGCATCTCTGGCGGGATAAGCGGATCATCATCGGCCTCGATTGTGATGGTCCTTTCCGCTGGCAATGTCACGGGCGGCAGGTCGGGGGCGAATTTCGTCGCCTTCAACCGGGCGCGCAGTTCCGCCTCCGGGATACGGCCATTGACCTCACCCATCAACAATTCCACCACCTCGCCCTGCTCAGGATGTGCCTTGGCCCATTGTCCCAGACCCCCGGCAAACCCGGCGCGCAACTCCTCCACCGGCACATTGTCGAGGTCGAGCGCATAGGGCATCCTCTGGTCAATCCCCTGCACCGCGCAAAGTGTGTTCGCCCCGACGAGCCGCTCCACACGATCCGGCGCCGTCTCCGCCAGATACTGCGCCAGATACCCGCCCAACGACGAGCCGAGAACCGTCGCGCGGGTTACGCCAAGCCGATCCATCAGCGCCAACAAATCGCTGCCCCATTCGGCAATCCCGCCGCTCTCGGGATAGGTCACAGCAATGATCCTGAGACGGTCTTTCAACGCCAACATCTGTTGCCAAAAGATATCGCCCCGCCCCAGCGTGCCGGGCATGAGCAGCAGAACGGGTCCGTCGCCAACATCCACAACGCCCCAGTCTCGGCCATTGAGATTGGTGCGAACCTCGGGGTATTCGGCTGCAAATGAATCGCGCGCTGCAATCAATTGGTTGGTCATTTGAAAGGATCCTCCACGGCGGGCCAATAGGTGCGGGCCCTGTTCTTGTAGGGAATATTGGCCCAATCGGGCGTGATAGCGCCGGGTGTCGCAACCGGGATCACTTCAGCCGCAATCGGGGTAAACCCGGCCTGATAATGGTTCGAGGACTTGACGCAAACAGTGCGGCGTTTGGCCAACTCGATACCCAACTTCTCAAACGCTTCGGGATGAAACGTCTGGCTGCGCTTATCGTTGATCACGATATCGACCCCCTCGCAGGTCACCCAAACCATTTCGCCCAGAGGGGCCGGAAGCTCGCCAAACCGCTGCGTCAGCCCGTCGGCGATCTTGCGCACGGTGACCCGCAGATCCAGCGGATCACCCGACATCGGCCCGCATTTGCCACCCAGTCGCAAATCAAGCGTCGCGCCCTCGCCCGCCTCTTTGCAAATGCGCAGAGCAATCGGATCCCAGAAAATCCCGGTCGCAACATCGCGCATCCCCCGCTCCAGAATGGCACGCAAGAGAAACGTCGCATCACTCGGCGCGCCGCCCCCCGCGTTGTCCGACATATCAGCCAGAACCACCGGCCATTTTGTCGCCGCCTCGGCCCGATCCAGCGCGGTTTGGATATTGGCAACTTCGCGGTGCAACTCATGGCGCAAATCATAGAGCGCGCGCCCCAACCGTTCGGCCTCCGCCTCGGCCAATGCCGCATCGCCATCGCAAATTGCCAGCGCCCGCGCGCCCACCCGCGGGTGATCACCCCAGGGAAAGCTATGTGCAATGGAGAGCGAAAGCACACCGTCCTGTACTTCGCGCGCACTCATCGCATCGACAAACCCGCGCATCGGCTGTTGCGGCGTCGCCATCCCAAGGATCATCCGGCAATCCCAATCGCGCATCACTGGCCGGGTCTCACCCTGCGCTGCGCTCACAGCCAGCCGAAACAGATCTTTCGCACGCTCCGGCACATCAACATGCGGATATTCCTTATAAGCCACCAGCAAGGTTGCCTCCCGCATCATCACATCCGTCAACTGACAATGCGGATCAAGCAAGCCGCCGATCACCGCCTCGGGCAGGATTTTACGCGCCCCTGCGATAAGCTCGCCTTCACAATCATCATATCCATCAGCAATCATCGCGCCGTGCAGGCTGAACAGCACCACATCGACCGGCCCTGCCGCGCGCAAATCCCCCAGGATTTCGTCGCGAAACTCCTCAAAAACCGCCTTCACTGTCGGCCCCGAAGGCTGCGCCGCCGCACACAGGGATTCGACCACTTCCCAACCCTGCGCTTCGGCCATCTCGCGCCAGATATGCAGGGGCGCAGTCCAATATTCCACCTTATGCCTGGTGGCATCACCGTGGAAAATTCCGCCTTCCTCAAAACTGGCACGCCCGGTTGGCATCGGCGAAAAACTGTTGGTTTCGGTCGTCAAACCGGCAATGAAAATACGCATGTTTTCCTTTCAGAGATCAGGAGTGGCAGGTTCAAGCGATTGCCCGGTGGCGCGGATCATCAGACCCGCCAGCAAGTGAACGAGGATCAAAACAAAGGCCAAAGGCACCGCAGCAGTGAACCAGATCATCGACACGTCCAGCATTTCTGCCGACCGCCCAAGAGAGCGCCCCAGAAATCCCCGCGCCATGTCCATCCGCCCATTAACCAGCGAATACCAAATCACCGGGACCGCAAAGCACAGCACACCAATCGCCCGGATCAATGCCAGCACCATGCCCGGCCCGCCCCGCCAATCATGCATTGCCGGAAACAACGTCGGATCCTTCCGCGCACGAAACGCACAGGACGCGCCCAGCATCCCGGCCCAAACCATCGCGCGCCGGGCCAGTTCTTCGGTCCAGACCGGCGGCGCGTCCAAAGCATAACGCGCTACCACCTGCCAACTCGCCGCAAACACCATCACCAACACCGCCAGCACCGCCCCCAAAAGGGCGATACTGTTGAGACCGGCTGAGAAGCGGTCGAGCGTTCTGGCCAGAGCACGCATCTGCTCAGTTGCCCTTGGCGGCTTCCCATTCCGCAATCTGCTCAGGTGTCAAAAGCCCGCTTTCATAGGCCGGACCCGAGGCTGCGCGAAACTCGGCGCGCACTTCTTCACTCAGCTTGACGATCTCAACGCCTGCCGCTTCCAGCTTCCCGAAAACTTCATCCTGAGATTTCAGCCATTCACGGTTGGCCGCATTTGCCGCCGCCGCAGCAGCATCCACAATGGCACGGTCTTCATCGCTCAAGCCCTGATACCAATCCTCAGACACAATCGTGCTGCGCAGCGAAGGCGAGATCCGCGCATCGGTGAAATACTTCAAGAAATCGGTATGCCCGAACAACAGCGGCACAAACGACGGGTTGAGATAGCCATCCGCCACCCCGGTTTGCAGCGCATTCGGCACCTCAGCCCAGCTCACAATCGTGCCCGCAGCGCCCCAAGCCTTGTAAAGCTCGATCTGGCTTTCATCCAGCGCGCGCATGCGCAAGCCAGCCATATCCGCTACCGAATTCACCGGCCGCTTGGTATTGAAAATGCCTGTGGCCTGCCCGACGGTATTCACCGCCAGAACCCGCACACCTTCCTTGGTTGTCGCTGCGTTGATCTTTTCCAGCATACCGCCTTCGTAAAGCGCGCGGTCCACCTCCTCCATATCAGCGAAGAAATAGGGCAGGCGCAGACCATAAACCAGCTTGTCGAGAGACCCCACAATATTCAGCGGCGACATCGATACTTCCAACAAGCCCTGGCTGACCTGATCGAACAACTCGTCATCCCCACCCAGCGCGCCGCGCTGGAATTCTTCGGCTTCCATGCCATGTTCGTTGAGATAGGTGCTAAATGTATGCGACCAGACATAGCTGCCGGCTTCCATGCTCGGCGGGCTGTCGAGCGCGATTTTGACCTGCGCGGTGGCCGCACCAGCCAACGTCATTACGGCAACGCTCAGAGCGCCCCCCAGAATACGAGAAATCTTCATATCACTTCCTCCATGTTAGTATTTTGGTTTAGTTTGTTCTTCATCTTGGCGCCTATCCCCCGGCCAGCCCAAAGGCCCGCGGCAACGCCAGACTGAGTATCGGAAACTTGATCAGCACCCCCAGCACCAGGATCTGAACCAGCACAAAAGGAATGACCGTGCGCGCCAGCGCCCAATACTTCACCCCCGTGACTGTCGAAACCACCAGAAGGCACCCTCCCAGCGGCGGCGAGACCAAGCCAATGCAGAGGTTAAAGCATATCACGATTCCAAGATGCACAGGGTCAGCCCCCTGCGCGATGGCCACCGGCGCCAAGAGCGGCACCAAGAGCGCCAGCGCCACGGGAATATCCAGAACCATCCCCGCCAACAGAAAGATCAGGTTCAACGCCAGCATATATTCCACCGGGCCCAACCCCCAACGCGTCACCGCGTCTGAAATCGCCTCGGGCAAGCGCTCCAGCGCGCCAAGATGGCCCAGCGCGGAAACGGCACAGATGATGATAAAGATCGACCCCGACAAGATCGCCGTGCGCTTCAACCCTTCGATCACCCCTTCAACGGTCAGCGCCCGGTAAAACCAACCCGCCAGCAAAGCGGCGAAAACAGCCACCGCAGCGGCCTCGGTCGGCGTCATCCAGCCCAGAACGATACCGCCCAGAATAATGATCGGCAGGCTCATCGCGGGAAGTGAATGCACTAAGGTTGGCAGAAACGGCGGCATGTCCTCTTTTTCGACCCGCGGGTGGTCCTGCGTCATCGCAAATCCCGCATTTACCAACAACAAGGCCCCCGCCAGCAACAGCCCCGGAATGATCCCGGCCAGAAACAGAGCCGTCACAGATGTCCCCATCAAAGCGCCGTAAAAGATCAGAATGATCGATGGCGGCACGATCGGCCCAATGATCGACGACGCCGCCGTCACCGCGCTGGCATAATTCAGCGAATACCCCCGCCGCGTCATCTCGGGCACCAGCGTGTTCGACAGCGCCGCCGCATCCGCCACAGCCGAGCCGCTGATCCCGGCAAAAAACACCGACGTCAGGATATTCACATGCCCCAACCCGCCGCGCACCCGCCCCACCAAAGCCATCGACAGGTTGATCAGAGCGGTGGTGATCCCGCCCCGGTTCATCAACTCGCCCGCGAGAATGAAAAGCGGCATCGCCATCAGGGCGAAGACATCAATCTTCGAGAAAATCTGCTGCGGCAGGATCGCCAGATAACGCGCATTGTCCGTCGCCAGAAACGCCAGAACCGCCGCGCCGCCAATTACATAGGCAATCGCCAGCCCGGAAAACAGAAAGACAGCAGCGGCAAGAGCGACAAGCAGCATCATGCCGTCGCACCCAACCGCAAGGGCGACAACGCCCCGGCACGCACACCTTCTGCCGCGATATCTTCGGGCAGATCACGCCCCAAGATCAGCGCCGCCGCAGCGCGCGCCATCGCCGGGGCCGACTGAATGCCATAACCGCCCTGCCCCGCCAGCCAGAAGAATCCTTCCCCGGCACTGTCATATCCCGCCACCGGATTGCCATCGGGCAAGAAACTGCGCAGCCCGGCCCATTTGTTTTCTATCCGTCGGATTTGCAGATCAAACGCCGTCTCAATCCGATCAACACAAATCGCGACATCCATTTCATCGGGCTGCGCATCACAGGGCGGCGAATGGGTCGCATCGGCGGGCGAAATCAAAAGCCGACCCGCATCCGGCTTGATATAAAACTGCTCGTCCACATCAATTGTCATCGGCCAGGCATCGGGTTTAACCCCAAGGGGCGGCGAGACAATCAGCGCGGTACGCCTGAGCGGGCGCAACCCCAAGGGCGCAAGCCCGGCCATCTCGCCCAACTCATCCGCCCAAGCCCCGCCTGCGTTGACAACAATCGGCGCGCGCATCCTTCCCTGCGGTGTCTCGACTTCCCAATCGACGCCATCGCGTGCAATCGCGACCACTTCAGCCCGGGCGATCGTCTCGCCGCCGCGTGCCTTGAAGCGGCGCAGATAATGTTGATGCAACGCGGCCACATCAATATCCGCAGCCAGCGCCTCGTAAGCCCCTGCACTGGCATAGCCCTCGCGCAAGAGCGGTGCCTTCTCACGCAGTTGCGCGGCATTCATCGGCACAACAGCCGCCCCAAGCTCTTCTTGTAATTCTGCCAGCGTTTCGGCCTGATCGTCGCGCGCCACGAACAATGAACCGCGCGGTTTTATCAATTCCTGCGGCGGCTCTCCCGGCCCCGTGCCGCTGTAAAAGCGATACGAAGCCCTTGTCAGCGCCCGGATCAAACGCGGCCCATAGGCGGTCGTATAGAGAGCCGCCGACCGTCCGGTGGTATGATAGCCCGGCTGGCTCTCGCGCTCCAAAAGAATGACACGCTCCGCGCCCGGTGCCTGTGCCTGCGCCAACTCGGCCGCCACCGAGGCGCCGGCGATTCCCGCGCCGATAACGATCACATCAGCTGTCTCGATCTGGCTCACGTCCCACTCCCCGGTATTCAACAAGTTGCAAAAGCGTAGCAGCAATTTTCCAATTGGAAAGAAGAATTTTTCCGATTGGAAAAATTGTTGGCACTCGAAGGCTTTGCGCTTAGTCTGACAGCATGACAGAGCCAGAAGTCGACGACACCTCCCGGCTGGAATTTGGCCGCCGCCTGCGCCAACTACGGCGTGACAAAGGCTGGACGCTCGCCGCGCTCTCAGAGCGCTCAGGCCTTGCGATCTCCACGCTCTCCAAGGCCGAACGTGGCATCATTTCTCTCACCTATGACCGGCTGATGCTTCTGGCACGTGGGCTCGAGGTCGATCTTGCCGCGCTCTTCGATGAAAGCGGCCAAAGCTTCACCCCGGGCAGTTTCGCCGTCGCCCGCAAGGGCGAATTCGAACGTCAGGAAACTGTCAATTACGTCTATGACATGCTGTTTCCCGATCTCTGGAACAAGGCGATGACCCCCATGATGGGCTCACTCAAGGCGCGCCAACTGGTCGACTTCGAAGAATTCGTGCGCCACCCCGGGCAGGAGTTTCTCGTGGTGATGAAAGGTCAGGTCAGCGTCTTTGTCGAAGGCCGCGAACCCGTGCACCTACACGAAGGCGACAGCCTCTATTTCGACAGCGCAGTGGGCCATCTCTATGCCTCCGACGGCGATCAAGACGCGCGCATCCTGGTGGTTTGCGTGCCGGGCTGAACCCCACACACCGCCCACCCGCCTCGGAATCTCTTACAGGCAAAGAATCTACATTTCAGCCCTACAGGCCTGAAAAAAAGCAGTGAACACTGAACGTATATGTCAGAAAGCCGCCCTACCTATACTGCGGCTTTTGATTCAGATCAGCGCGGGCGCAATATCGAGCGCATAAAACGATTCTAAGAAAGAACCCCTGCGGCGCGCCATGTTGGCGTCGCAACATTGCAGTGACGCCTCTTGCGTCACAGAAAGTGTATTGTCTGGAGGCTACCATCGACACTGCAACTTGCATCGCTTGCCGCCGTCGGATCTGTGACTTTCGTCCAATAGGGTCCCCCCGGCGGCATGACGTGGTCAAATTGAGACGCGGCCAAAAGCTTGAAGTCCGCGGCCGCAATTGTTTCGTCTTCTGGATTATTGTCAGCGGCTCAGCAGCCATCTGCACATCCTTTGCCGATGGCCGCCGCCAGATTACCGGAATCGAAATGCCCGGCGACATCATTTGCGGCCTGATCGACACCGATGAGGAAGCCTGCTGGCTTGAAGCGCTTGAGGAATCCCGGATCTGTGTTCTCGATTTCTCGGCCGACGCCATGGCGCTGCGCCAGAACCCCGATTTCTTGACCGAAATGTTCAAACTTACCCACAATCGACTCGAAACCGCGATGCGGCATCTCTCAACGCTTGGGCGCCTTGATTCGACCGAACGGGTCTTGCTGTTTCTCGCCCAGATGGCGTTGCGCAAGCGCCGAACCCAACACAACGACGCGCCCGTACGCCTCAAGATGACACGCGAAGATATCGCCGATTATCTCGGACTTAACCCCGAAACGGTCAGCCGCATTTTCAGCCGGGTAAAAAAGACCGGGCTGATCAAATTCCTGTCGCCTACCGAATACCTGGTGCCCGACATGGAGGCCATCAAACATCGTCTACCGGTGCTGGTTGATCCTGGCGGCATCGCTCTCAATACAGGGGGCCACCCCCACAAAACCCCGATCAGAGAGGTAAGAGCCTGAACTTCGAATACGCGCCTCGAACTTTGATTGGCTTGGTCAACCCAACGGCACCATGGCGAGCGCAAAGCCATCGCTCAGCTGACGGCCTGCTGCAAACAACCGCCATTTCGCAGGCAATTGGCCATTCTTCCCCGCTTCAAGACCACCGCCAAAGTGATGCTGCAAACCCGATCAGACCATGCTCAGCAGTTGCGCTTTTGGCGCGAATGGGGTTTATCGGCCTTCGATCCGCGTAACCACCTGCCGCCGCACAACTGTTCAACTCCCCGTCTGACCTCTCATCTCAAAACACATCCGTGTTAAAGGAGCCTCTTAGCATGACGCCCGAGCTGGAAACCCTCGCCCGACAGTCGCTGTTGCTCTCCGCAGTGCCAGAAGCCGAAGCCGACAGTATTCTGCGTGAATCGCATCTGGTGAATTTTGATCGGGGTCAAACGATCTTTATTCAGGGCGAACGCGCCCGCGCAATCTACATCGTCGCCGACGGTTGGGTAAAACTCTACCGCGTCGCACCCAGCGGCGCCGAGGCCGTCGTCGGGGTGTTCACCCGCGGGCGCAGCTTTGGCGAGGCAGTGGCCTTTCGCAAGGATGTCTACCCGGTCTCGGCCGAATCGGTGACCAAGTGCCGCCTGATCAGGATCGACGCCGACATCTTCCTGCGCGGCATCCGCAACTCGCCTGATGTTGCCGTCGCGGTCTTGTCGGCAACTTTTCACCACCTGCACAGCCTCGTTGAACAGCTCGAAGCACTCAAAGCGCGCACCGGCGCCCAGCGCGTGGCCGAATTTCTCTGCGAATTGGCAGCACCCTGCGACGAAGGCTATTGCGAGGTCAGACTGCCTTACGACAAAGTTTTGATTGCTGGCCGTCTCGGGATGAAACCCGAAAGCCTGAGCCGCGCTTTCGCCAAGCTCAAACCGATCGGCGTGCAGATCAAACAGAACAGGGCCAATATCAAGGACATGGCCGGGCTGCGCGCCTATGCCGAAGAAGATCCCGCCGTCGCCTGGACACGGCCCTGAAGGAACAACCGACCTTCCTGATTCTCGGACCCGCCCCTAGCCCCCAGCCGCAGCCGTCAAACCCATCGCGACGATCATATAGATCGCCAAAACCAGCGAAAATCCTCGGCTCCAACCCGGTGCCTGCGCCAGTCCCAGGTATTGCCGCAGGATCACCCGTGCCTTGCCCCAGGCCAGCACAAGAATTGCCAGCGCTGGCACCAACCCGCTCTGACCGCTGAGTGCAATCAACGTGCTGCCCATCGACAAGGCGATCAGTACAATCCAGGCGCGTGTCGGCTTGAACTGGGTTTTTTCATTCATCACGCTCATCCCAGCAAATAGATGATGGGAAACAGGATCACCCAGACCAGATCGACCATATGCCAAAACTGCGCGCCGACCTCGACCGTGCGCGGCTGCGCGCGCCATGCCACCAGCCCCAAGATGACGATTCCCGCCACCACATGCGCGGCGTGAAACCCGGTGAGCATATAGTAAAACAAGAAGAACGGATGGGTTTCAAAGGTGATCCCCGCGGCCGCCTTGTCGGCATACTCAATGCCCTTGAGTACCAGAAAAACCACCCCCAACGCCGCCGCCCCGGCCAGCAAAAGCCGCACCCGCGCCCTTTGGCCGATCTCTGCCGCATGCACCGCCAGCGCGGCCATCCAACCCGACGTGACCAAGACCACGGTATTGATCCCGGCTGCTGTGCGGTGCAGATGCGATTGCGCCTCTGCAAACCCCGCCGGATCAGTGATCCGCACCGCAAGAAACGCCAAGAGACCTGCCCCAAAGACCAGCAGTTCGGAAATGATCAGAACCCACATCATCAGATCTCCGGGCAGATCATCGAACGGTGTGCTCTCGTCAGACATATCAGACATTGCCGCGCCTTCCTGCGTCGTCAAATGTTCGCCGCGCCCAGCTCTCTATCACGCCCCAACCAGCTCGCGATAGATTCGTGGCAACGCATGGGTTAACTTCTCAGGGTCAGAAATCAGAGCATAGCCACCCTGCCCGAATATCCGCGAAAACCAGGATTTACCATGCCGATCCACAGTAATTCCGAACACAGCATGCCCAGCCCGCCGCGCTTCCAGAACCGCCATACGGCTATCTTCAATGCCGTGACGGCCCTCATAGTGGTCCAGATCGTTGGGCTTGCCGTCCGTAATCACCAGCAAAAGCCGCCGTTTGCGGGCCTGCTTGGACAAATCCTGTGAAACATGGCGTACCGCCGCGCCAAGCCGCGTGTAAAACCCCGGTCTGAGCGACGCAATCCGCGACTCGATCATTGCGCTCATCGGCTCGTTAAAACCCTTGGCCTCCTGCACATAGACCCGATCCCGCTTGAGTGACGAGAAGGCATGAATCGCAAAATCGTCGCCACAGGCATCCAGCCCCCAAGAGAGCGCCGCCAACGCTTCGCGTTCAATATCAATCACCGCGCGCCCGTCATGGCCATGCCCCGGCACCGCCGCTTCGGTTGAGCGCGACACATCCAAAAGAATCGACACCGCCAGATCGCGCTTTTCGGTGCGGTTTTGCATCCACACCCGCTCGTTGCTTTCCCCGGTCGCCAGAAACTCGACCTGCGAACGCACCGCGCGCTCCATATCAAGATCATCACCGTCCAGATGTCCGGTGGTCAAAACCCGCCCTGGACGCAGCGCCTCAAACTGTCGCTTAACGGCCCGGATTCGCGCCGCCGCCTTCGGATCTTCGCGAAACGAGGGGATTTCGTTACCCGCCTCCAGCCGTGTTGCCAAAACCCGCGCATGGGCTGGCAAATAGCTTGCCGAGCGCGCGTCCCATTCGGGATAAGTATGCTTGCTTGCAAGCGCCTCGCGGTCGGCATCTTCAGGTGCGAGATCAAGGTGCAACTTAAGCCGCGTCGCGGGTGCCTTTGAAGTTTGCCCCAGACCAATTTCATCCTGATCGTCGGCCGCCTTCTTGGCATCGTCTTCGTCGTCTTCATCAACCCGCCGGTTGAGGTTGATAAACTCGGCCCAGCTTAGGATCGCCTCAAACTTGTGCAGGATAAAACTGTCATTTCGATCCGCCTGTTCGGACTTGCGCCGCCGCGCGCGACGGCTGTTCTCACCCTGCTCCTGCTCGCCGCCGCCTGCCCCTTCGGATTGCTCGGCGTCGCCTACATGCGCCTCCGAGCGATGCAGCGCGCGCAGATCAGGCCAAAGCACCACCGGCAGAAATGGTCGGTATTTTCGCGGCGCTTCAAGCCCGGACGGGTCTGCATTGCACATTGCCTCCCAAAGCCGCTCCGCACTGGGGCGCAGAGGCGCAGGATCGCCCAACATATGACGGATCACATGTTCGATATCGCGCTCGGCACTGGGCAAGGCCGGGCGGTTGCGTTGGCTCAGGGCCGCGCCACAGAGATCACCGTAGAGCCCAACAAACCCCGGCGCGTTTTCCAACGCCGCTTCAATCGTTGCACGCACCGCGTTGAGCGCCATCACATCGGCCTGCAAAAGATCATCCGGCATATCTTCAGGTGCCACAGCCGACGCCGCCGCCACCGCCAGCCAGAGATAGAGCGCCGCATTCGCCTCTCTCGCGGGAAACACCGCCAGATTTTCGGGCAGCCGAAGGGCCGCACCGTCAAAACTGGCGCGCGCAACGGTTTCGGCCTCATTGCCCAGCCACCGCGTCAGCGACAGCCGGTGATCGCTTCTCTCATCGGCAACCGGCTTGATCTCAACAGCCGGATCACCGCCAAGACCGCGAAAAAGAACCGCCAGCCGCCCGCCCACTTCACTCAGCGAAACGCGAGCGTCCTCATGTATTTCCGGCAGCTCAAGGCGGCTGGCAAACCGATGCCACAGCTTCCCGACGGTTTCCTCAGGTTCCCATGGTTCGATTTCAAGCTCGTCTGCCACAGATGTCACCCGATCACGGCGGTCACAAGGTCGAGCAGCCCACGTTTGACATCTGCGTCATCGGTCAGCGGCTCGATCATCGCGGCCAGAATGGCACGCTCCATCGGCATGCCCTGCGCCACCAATGTCGCGGCATAGATCACCAGACGGGTCGATACCCCTTCCTCCAGATCCTGCCCTTTGAGATCGCGCAGCTTGCCCGCCAGCCGAACCAGCGGTTTCACCTGATCCTCTGACAATCCGCTTTCGCGCGCAACAACGTCGATTTCAAAATCGGGTGCCGGGAAGTCAAATTCAACCGATAGAAAACGTTGCCGTGTCGAGGGTTTGAGCGTCTTGAGGATATTCTGATAGCCGGGGTTATATGACGCCACCAACATAAAGCCAGGCGCCGCTTCCAGTTCTTCACCGGTCCGATCAATTGGTAGGATTCGCCGATCATCAGTCAGCGGGTGAAGCACAACCGTTACGTCCTTGCGTGCCTCGACCACCTCATCGAGATAGCAAATCGCACCCTCGCGCACTGCGCGGGTTAGCGGGCCATCCACCCAAATCGTCTCGCCCCCCTTCAACAGGTAGCGCCCGATCAGGTCGGCGGCGGAAAGATCATCGTGGCATGCCACGGTATAGAGCGGGCGTCCCAATCTCGCGGCCATATGGGCCACAAAGCGGGTCTTGCCGCATCCCGTCGGTCCCTTGAGAAGGACCGGCAGATTGTTTTCATGGGCGGCTGCGAAGATTTCGCATTCATCACCCTGTGGCAGATAGAAGGGGGCGTCAGCCGCCCCCTCCTTCTTGTCATATGTGGCGTTCATGCCGGTCATTCCGCTGCCACGTGATCAGGGTCTTTTTCAAGACGCTCACGTTCCAGCTTGCCGGGGCGAACCAACTCTTTGCGGGGCACAAGCACCGCATAGATGAACAAGAGCGCACCCAAAACAACCGCAACACCAGAACCAAAGCGCATGGCGTAGAAGATCCAGATTTGATCCTGCACGTCCATGAAATACTCGCCGTTGACGCGCTGCAGGTGGGTTTGCACCGTGCCAGCAAAGGTCAGCGTGAAGGTCATGAACAGCATCCCGCCCGACATCAGCCAGAAGGCAGCCATGTTGAGCACTTGGTTATAGGGGTCACGTCCGCGAAGGATCGGCATCGCATAAGTGATAATCGCCAGGTTGATACAGACATAGGCACCATAGAAGGCCAGGTGACCGTGCGCCGCCGTGATCTGCGTGCCGTGGGTGTAATAGTTCACACCGTGCAGCGTGTGCAGGAAGCCCCATACACCGGCACCAAAAAAGGCCAGCGTTGAACAGCCCAGCGCCCAGAGGAGAGCTGCCTTGTTCGGGTGATCGCGACGCCCCTTCCAGACCATCACAAAGGTAAAGGCCATCATCCCGAAGAAAGGAATCACCTCAAGTGCCGAGAAGATCGAGCCGATCCACTGCCAGTAACCGGGCATGCCGATCCAGTAATAGTGGTGACCCGTGCCCAGGATTCCCGAGAACAGAGCCGTGGCAATGATAACATAGAGCCACTTTTCAACGATCTCGCGGTCAACCCCGGTCAACTTGAGCATCAAGAAAGCCAGGATAGAGGCCATGACAAGTTCCCAAGTGGCTTCCACCCAGAGGTGAACCACATACCACCAATACATCTTGTCCAACGCCAGGTTGGCAGGGTTGTAGAAGGCGAAGAGGAACAGCAATGCAATGGCCCAGAGACCCAGCAACAGGATGTTGGCAATCGCGGTTTTCTTACCCTGCAACACTGTCATCGAGATGTTGTAGAGGAAGATCAGAGCGGCCACGACGATGCCCGCCTTGACCCATTTTGGCTGCTCAAGGAACTCGCGCCCCTCTTTGCCAAGCAGGAAGTTTCCTTCAAAGAGGTTGAAGAAATAGGTCAGAACGACCCCTGCCGTGCCGAGGATCAGGATACCTAGCTGGAGATAGGCCAGCTTGGTCGAATGAATCTCACGCTCGGATTCCTCCGGGATCAAGTAGTAAGCGGCCCCGAAGAAGCCCAGCAACAGCCAGACAATCAGAGAGTTCGTATGCAGAATTCTTGCGATGTTGAAGGGCAGGATTTCTGTCAGGAAGTTCCCATCGACATAAATCCAACCCATGATCAGACCCATGCTCACCTGCACCGCAAATAGAGCCATTGCAGTGACGAAATAGGCCAGGGCGATTTTCTGTGTCTTATATTTCATGGCGTATCTCCTCAGCCCGCATCATTCGGTGGCCAATCCTGCGCTTTGATCGTGTTGACCCAAAGCAGGAAGTCCGCGAGTTCGCGGTATTCTTCGTCCGTCAAGTTGAACTGCGGCATCTGGCGCCGACCCTCGACGCCTGTCGGCATCGCGTCCATCCAGCCTTTCAGCGCGTCAAACGCCTCTTCTGGCTCGCCATCAACTCCCCAGCGCGTCATCACGTTGGCCAGTTCGGGGGCAAAATAGGCACCCTCGCCCAGGATCGTGTGACAGTTAACACAGTTATGTTTCTCCCACAGGTGTTTGCCTGCGGCGACACTCTCGGTCAACGTCTCGGTGTTGGTCGAAGTGTTGAGAATATATCTGTGGGAATGGGCCGAGAGGCCCAAAAATACGATAATAAAGAACAATGATCCGCCATAAAAAATATTGCGGGCCATGCTCTTGGTCATGACTTCACGCATAGCGTTCATCCTTCCCGTTGCATGTGTGACTAAGCTGTATTGCGCCAGATGAACCGCGACGTTCCTTAACTAAAGTCAACTCGGCAAGAATATTACAAAAAGGCTCAACATCTCTTCCCGTCTCCAAGGGCAAGATTTGAATAATTGGCGGCGCCGCGCGTACC
Organism: Rhodobacteraceae bacterium LMO-JJ12; assembly: GCA_021555075.1. Classification (NCBI taxonomy): domain Bacteria; kingdom Pseudomonadati; phylum Pseudomonadota; class Alphaproteobacteria; order Rhodobacterales; family Paracoccaceae; species Rhodobacteraceae bacterium LMO-JJ12. The sequence continues at coordinate 683,248 of JAKGBX010000002.1, read as the reverse complement.
GAGCGACTTAGTTTCCATGTTAATGTGACTATTTTTTGTGCGATTCGTCAAAGCATTACGTATTTGCCGCTTTGCCAAGCGAAACGACGCGCCGCAGCAATTCACCCGCAGCACGAGGCCCCTCAGACCCCTGTCTTACATGGGCCTTCTAGACCACAGCGCCCTTCCTCTCGCCGGTGAAAACCGGCCAGAGTTCGATGACAAAAAGAGCGAAAGCGGCGATCCATAAAGCCCCCGCAAACAGAACGCCGAGATAGTAATAATCCGGCCAGCCCGAGGCCACAAATCTCGCGATCGCAGCCAGTGGAATCAGCACATAAGCCATTGCCACCGACCAAGGCGCCACAAGCGCGCGTCCCGAATGACCCAGTGCCGCCCGCGACATAACAGCCACAGTCATGCCTCCGACCGCACCGATTCCCAAAACGTGCAACGCCGCCACCTCCGAGCCGATATCAAGCGCCGCAAGCCCAAGCACGATCAGCCCGGCTGCGTTCATGGCGTATCCCAAATGCAGCGACCACAGAATCGGTTGTCGAACTGTCCATAAACTCTGCCAACGGCTCAACCGCACCAGCGCCGCCAGACCTGCGGCAATCGCCACGGCGCCAAAAACCGGCCCGCCCAGATCAACAAGCGCCAGCAATGGCAGGCCCAACGCACAGGCAATCGCCACAATCATTGCCGGTTTCAAATCACTCGGCAGGTCTTTGAATTCAGCTCCCGCTTTCATCATCGCATTGCGCGTAAAGGCTGGTGTAACCCGCCCGCCCAACACCATGATCAGCGCCGAAATTGTCAGCAACCCGGCCCGCAGCCCCTCGGCCGCGCCATCGCCGGTCAAATCCATCCATTCCAGATGCACGCGCAGATTCGCCCCCCAGAAGAACGCCAGAACCACCAGAAAGATCATCTGTTGCGGTTTGGGGTTTTGCATCAGAAGCATCAGAACTCTCACCCAAAGCACCAACACAAAGGCAAGATCGACCACCGCAACAACCATCGGCGGCAACATCCCCGAAGACCAGACCGCGATTCGTCCCAGAACCCAGACACCTGCAGCCAGCAGGAAGAAGCCATGACCCGCCCCCTTGCCCCCAACCCAATTGGGCGCGGCGGTCATCAAAAATCCGGCAATCACGGCGGCGCCATAACCAAAGATCATCTCATGTGCGTGCCAATAGTGCGGTGCCATCGCAAACGGCAGGTCACTTACCAGACCACCGGCCGCATGAATGCCCAGATACCCTTCCCAGACCAACATGGCGAACACCGCAAACAGCCCCGCCAGCAGAAAAAATATCCGGTAGCCCGCTGAAAAAACCCGCATGATCATGTTCATCTTGAGCCTGCTTTTCCGCTAAAGGCCCTGGCTGCACGCGCTCATGATGAGCGTCGTGCGGCACAATGCCTGACCAAAGTTGTAAACTCCACTGTGATGAACCCATGCAAAAACCACCTTAACGAAAGTCAAGGAGAGCAAGCGTTCAAAGCGTGAAACTGCCCCAAGCCTCACCAAGGGCGGGACAATTGCCTTTCTGACGCAAACTCCCCCACGCACCTTTGATGCCGTATACTATGGAAAAACAGGCATGTTTCAGGCAAACATGACCAAAGACATACACGATCAAACCCGGCGAAACGTATCAAGTCTGGAAACCGAGAATGCCCCAATCACCTCAGAGCTTTCCAAACACCTCCGACGCCGCGCCGGTCGCAATCATCGTGGCCCATGGCAGCCCCTCTGACCCTGCCCCACACGAACGCGTCATGCAGGGACTGGCCACCAAAGTGGCGCATCACCTGCCCGGTTGGCGCATCGAAGGCACGACGCTGGCCAACCCGGGAGCTTTCGAGGCCGCCCTCGGCCGGGTCGAAAACCCGTTGATCTACCCGTTCTTCATGGCCCGTGGCTGGTTCACCGAAACCCACCTGATCAAACGGATTGGCGATCACCCGGCCCATGTCTTGCCACCCACTGGCGTTGATCCTGCCCTGCCCGACCTTTTCGCTGACATACTGCGCGCTGTACTTGCACAGCGTGACTGGGATGCAGGCGATACAACCCTCCTGCTCGCCGCCCACGGCAGCAAATCCCTTCGCCCTGCCAGCTCCGAAAGCGCGCTCGTCACGGCAAAGCTGCTCGGTCATGTCCTGGGTTTTCGCCGCACCGTTACAGGCTTTATCGAACAGCCCCCCTATCTTGGCGAAACCGCCCGCGATCTGGGTCAGGCGATCTGCCTTCCGTTCTTTGCCATGAAGGCCGGCCATGTGCTCACCGATCTGCCCCAAGCCTTGGCCGAGGCAAAATTCGACGGCCCCGTTCTGCCCGTCCTGGCCCAAGCCAGCGGCCTGCCCGCCCTGATCGCAAACAGCCTCAGACGCCACGCCACAGAAAGACACGCCGCATGAGCACCCCGTCCAAATCCAAGCCAAGCCCCAAGCCAAGCCTGAAGCTCTGCGCGGTCATCTTCCCCTTCGCCTACGGCGGCGTAGGGGTCAACGTCTTCTTCGTTTTCCTGCTGTTACAGCCGCTCGGGTTCGCTGCAATCTCGCCCCATATGGCCGCTCTGATCACCCTGCCGCTCTCGATCCCGGCAACATGGCTTGGCGCCCGCTGGATTGCCTCACTGATTGCCGAGGCAGAAAAGACCCCCGGCGAATCCTGACTTCTGTTGCGACGCCGGGGTCGCCTATCCGGCCATGCGAAGTGACAGCTTCTCCAACATACTCAGACATTTTCCCAATTCATCGCGGGAAACAAATTCATCCGCCTTATGCGCCTGCTCGATTGAACCGGGCCCGCAAACCACCACATCCATGCCAAAGCTCTGGAAAATCCCGGCCTCCGTGCCAAACGGTACCAGCCCAGCACCATTAGCTCCGGTCAACTCGGCAACAATCTGGCGCGCCTCGTTCTCGTCTGCCGGTATCAACCCCTCGACCTCGCCAATCACTTGCGTTTCAATCCTTGCCTCAGGACAAACCGCGCGCATCGCTGGAAGCAGATCCTCCTCGCAATAGGCCAAAAGGTCCGACTTGACGAAATCTGCGTCCGCCTTCTGCACGGGCCGCATCTCCCATTCCACCGCCGCCGTCTCGACGATCACGTTATGCGCTACCCCGCCATGCAGGCCACCCACGTTCACCGTGGTCCAGGGCGGCTCAAACCGGCTGTCCTCGGGCACCCTATCGCGCAACTGATCTTTCAATTGCAAAAGCCGCGAAACATAGCGCACCGCGTATTCCACCGCATTCACCCCCGCATCCGGGTCCGATCCATGCCCGGCTAGCCCGTGAAAATGCGTGGTGTATTCAAAGCAGCCCTTATGCCCCTCGATGATGCGCATCTCGGTCGGCTCGCCAATGATCGCCATACCCGGTCGCAACCCGCGCTCGCGCATCATCTCGACCAGATGGCGCGCCCCGAGACAACCCACCTCCTCGTCATGGGTAAACGCGAAATGGATAGGCCGCGCGCCCACCCGCTCGGCAAATCGCGGTGCCATAGCAATGCAGGCGGCAATAAACCCCTTCATGTCGCAGGTGCCGCGCCCAAAAAGTTTGCCGTCACGCTCGATCATCTCAAACGGGTCACTGGTCCAGGCCTGCCCGGCCACAGGCACCACGTCACTATGCCCCGACAGCATCAAACCGCCCTCAACGTCCGGCCCGATCGTGGCGATCAGATTGGCCTTGGTGCCACTCTCGTCATGCTGCAAATCCACCCGCGCGCCCAGATCACCCAGAAGGTCGGCCAGGTAGACCATCATCTCAAGATTGCTGTCTGCGGAGATCGTCGGAAAGGCGATCAACCGCTCCAGATGCGCGCAGGTGCTCTCCAACATATCCATTTGATACCTCTCCAAACCGCCTACTCAGCCGCTTCAATTACATCCGCCGACCCGCGCCCGGTCACGGCCAGAACCCATTCGCAAACCGATTTGATCTCGGGCGTCAACTTATGCGCCAAGCCGCCCGAAAATGCCTCAAACGCGGCTTCATTGGCGACGTTCAGCCCTACAAGAACCGGCACGTCCCGCGCAATCGCCTCGGCGATCACCGCGCGCAGCCCATTGCCCTCTGCCTCGCTCTTGCCGAACTTGTTGATGATCATAAGATCCGCGCCCTTCTCAAGCGCCGCTGCCACCTGCCCCGCCGCATCTTCCAGCGCCGGACTGTCCAGCCGACACCCGCGCGATCCGCGTCCCAGAGACTGCGAAATTCGGATCACCGGCCCATCTGGAAGAATCTGCACGTCCATGTCGCAAGGGCCGTCCGGCTGACATTCAGTGTTGATCTGCACAAGACCACAGGTCTTCACCCCCCGCGCACGGGCAAACCCGGCCACCTCCTGCAACAAGAGATCAGTGCCACCACGCCGGTTGGCCATGCAATAGGCAATATTCATGTGCCACCTCCGTCCATCTGTTCGCCGCATCTCTCAAACTCGATACTACCAGTACGCACCGATTCCAAGGGCCGCGCCGGTCACGGCGACCCTGCAAAATTGCGCACCGGCCCAGATCATGTTTGAAAAACCGCGCTACCCGCGTCACGTTGAACACGCCACCAAGGGAGCGCGCGTCTTGCAGGATCAGCCAAAAACCATTGCCATCATCGGGGCCGGTATCGTCGGAGTTTCAACCGCGATCTGGCTGCAACGCGCCGGTCACAAGGTCTTGCTGATCGAACGCGAGACGCAGGCGGGCGAGGCCGCAAGCTATGGCAATGCTGGGCTTCTGGCCTCCTGCGCCGTGGTGCCGGTGACAGAACCGGGTCTGATGCTGAAAGCCCCCGGCATGCTGCTTGGGCGCGATCAGCCGTTGTTCATGAAATGGGGCTACCTGCCCCGGCTCATGCCCTGGCTCGCCAAATTCCTCTCCCATGCCACCGCCGCCGAGGCCCGCCGTATCGCTGCGGCGCTCAAAGGCGTGATCGGTGACAGCCTCAACGATCATCTGGCTTTGGCCGAAAGCACTGGCGCCGAGCGCTGGATCGTGCCTTCGGATTACCTCTTCCTCTACCGCGACCGCGCCGATTTCGCCCATGACGCCTTTAGCTGGCAGGTCCGTCGCGAACTCGGCTTTGAATGGGACGAGTTAGAGCGCGACGCGCTAGCACGCTACGATCCGATTTTCTCTGACAAGGTCGGCTTTGCCGCGCGTCTCGGCGATCACGGGCGGATCAGCGACCCGGGCGCCTATGTCAAAGCCCTCGCCGCGCATGCGCTGGCCAATGGCGCAAAGATGATCAAGGCCACCGTCACCGATTTCGCCCAAGCCAACGGACGCATCACCGGCGTGCGCGGAGGTGGCGAGACGATCCCCTGCGACGGTGTCGTGCTGGCCACCGGCGCGTGGTCAAAGGCACTCGGCGCCAAGCTTGGCCTCAATGTGCCGCTGGAAACCGAGCGGGGCTATCATGTCGAGCTTTGGCAGCCCTCGGCGATGCCGCGCTCTCCGGTCATGGTGGCGGCGGGTAAATTCGTGATGACCCCGATGGAAGGCCGCCTGCGCCTTGCCGGCGTGGTCGAGCTTGGCGGTCTTGACGCCCCTGCCTCCAAAGCGCCCACGGCGATGTTGCGCCGCCATCTCGCGCGGGTGTTACCCAATCTGAGCTGGGCACAAGAAACCGAATGGATGGGTCACCGACCCGCCCCCGCCGATTCGATCCCCGCCATCGGCGAAGTGCCAGGACTCAAGGGCGCCTGGGTCGGTTTCGGACATCATCATGTTGGTTTGACCGGCGGTCCCAAAACCGGTCGGATGCTTGCGCAGATGATTTCGGGGCACCGCCCCAATCTCGACATGACGCCCTATTCCCCGGCGCGGTACATTCGCTAAAACGGGCGCACCCGAGGGGTTGCGCCGCCTAACGGCGTCGCGGGGGGCCTCGCTCCGCTCGGCCCCAGTCAAAGTCCACTGGTCTGCCCAAATTGCAAGCCGCGCACCTGTGGCAGCGTTGCGCGGTGGATATTTTGGGCAAGATGAAGCGCATCGTCAGGCAGTCAGACGCCCTTTGGTGATCTCCGGCAGGCGCGTGGCGGGCGGGGTGTTACGACTGCGCAAGCTTCGCACCGCACCATCAATCACGGTCATCCCCACGCCCGGCAGATTACCCAGTTGCACCGATTCGAGCATATTCTTGCCCGGCGCATGCTGGGCCTGGTCCATCAGCACAAAATCGGCGGCGCGCCCCACTTCCATCAACCCCTGATCGAGTTCGCGCTGGCGCGCCGTGTTGCCATTGGCAAAGCAGAACGCCACCTCGGCCGGAACGTCACCCAGCGATGAGAGCATGGCCACCATCCGCAAGATCCCCAAGGGTTGCACACCAGAGCCCGCCGGGCCATCGGTGCCCAGGATAATCCGATCCATCTGTTTCAGCTCGCGCGCTGTGTTCAGCGTCAGCAAGGCAGCGCGTTCGTTGCCGTTATGCACGATCTCAAGACCCGCGGTGCAGCTTTCGCACAGGCACATGATCTGATCGTCAGGCAGCGCCGAATGCCCGCCATTGATATGGCCGATCACATCCGTGCCGGTTTCCAGCACCATATCCGCATCAATCAGCCCCGAGCCGGGTATGCTCGGCCCACCCGTGTGAATCGTGCTCTGAATGCCGTATTTGCGCGCCCAATCAACCATCTGTTTCGCGGTCTTGCCATCCTTGACCGTGCCAAGTCCGACCTCGCCCAGAAGCGTCACGCCTGCGGCGGCCATGTCTTTGAAATCATCCTCGACCATGCCTTCTTCAAGCACGGGCGCACCGGCCATCACCTTCATACCCGAGGGGCGGAAATTCTCGTACCAGCGCTGCGCCGCGATCGCCATCGCCTTGAGGCCCACGATATCCTTGGGGCGCCCCGGCATATGCACCTCGCCGGCCGAGATCAGCGTGGTGACACCGCCATGCAGCGTCGAATCGATCCAGTTAACCTGTTGCTGGCGCGGCGTGTAATCCCCCACCACCGGATGCACATGACTGTCGATCAGCCCCGGTGCAATGGTCACGCCATGGGCATCAACCTCGGTGTCGGCGCCTTCGCAATCAATGTCTTTCTCATAGCCGATGGCGGTAATTTTGCCATCCACGGCCACCACACAATCACCATCGAGAATCGGCGCTTCCATCTTCCCCGACAGAATCATCCCGATATTGCGGATCACCAGTTTTGCCATCTGCAAATCCTCCTTTGCGTTATTCGTTAGTGTGCAAACGGAGAGGCACCCGCGTCAAGCCTTCGCTGGCGAAATTCACATCAAATCGACTTACAGACCCCGCGTCGCGCGCGCTTACGGCATTATTCGGAAATGCAGATCTTGCCATCAATAGCCGCCTTGGTGGTGCGCACCAGAAGCCCCACGATGATCAGGCATAGCACCGCCAACAGCCCCCCACCCATCAGCCGATGGATATCTGACCCGCTCAGCGCCGCAAAACGGAAACTTGCGATCGTCACTGCAGCGAACGGAAAGCTCAGCGCCCAGAAGCTGATTGCGAACTCAAGCTTGAGGATGCGCGGCAATTGCACCAAAACAAGCGCCGTAAAGAAATACGACCCGTTGATCAGGATCTGCGCAAACGGGTCGATCTCTCCACCATTGAGCCGCAGCCACGCCACGAATGCGACCGCAGGCGGCGCGATCAGGATAACCAGCGACGGCTGCAACCGCGACGGCATCGGATCGTGAAACACCAACCGGTTGATCACCAGCGTCAACAGCACGATCCAGAAGATCAGCCCAACGGACATGAAATACCAACTCAGTTCGACAAATCCCAACGGCACGCCCGCAATCGGCACGATCACATTGCCCACCGCCGGAATGAACCAGGCCGGGTTGAGCATGCCATGCTGAAAGCTACGCGTGCCGATCCAGTTACTGACCACCGCAATCGTCAGCACGAATTGCAGCGCCGCACCCGCCATCCACAGCCCCCCGGCCAGAGCGATATTGCGCTCCAGCGTCGCCGTGGCCAACAACAACAGCGAAATCGCTATCGCCGGGAAGAAGCTCAACCGTACGGGATGACGCCATTCCGCTACCACCGCGCCGGGATAGATCACCATCTTGGCAAGGTATCCGGCAGAGATCAGCACAAAGACGGCGCAGGTGAAGCAATAAAACAGGTTCGACATCTGCCCGCCCCAGCCAAAGGCGCTTTCAGCCGCATGCATGGCCAGCGCCAACCCCGCCAACCCCATCACCATGCCGAAAAGCGGCACGGGGTAATGCTTCAATCCACGCTCAGGCATTATAACCGCTGCATCACTCATGGCGCGCCCTTTCGACTACCAGTCATTCGATTCGCAAGTTATATCTCATTTTCGGAATATATAAGCAAGGGGCCGCGATGAAGCGGCCCCCTTGTAAGCTTTTCAGTCTACGCAGGGAGCGAGTCTGCCCCCACACCCGTCTGTCGTCAATGCAATATGCGCAACAAGAACAGGGTGATCGACGGGAACGCGATCAGGATGATCACGCGCACGATATCCGAGGCGACGAAATACATCACCGCACGATAGGTCTCGACCATCGGCGTGGTGCGATCCATCGAGTTGATGACAAACAGGTTCATCCCCACCGGCGGCGTGATCAGCCCGACCTCGACAACGATCAGAACAATGATCCCGAACCAGATCGCGGTCTCTTCCAGCGTCATCCCGAAATCAAGCTGGCTGATGATCGGAAAGAAGATCGGAATGGTCAGCAGGATCATGCTCAAGCTGTCCATGACACACCCAAACACAAGATAAAGCGACAGGATAATCGCCAAAATCACCCAAGGCGAATAGCCCAGCGCGCTAACGAATTCGGCTAATTCCTGCGGCACCTGGGTGAGCGCCAGAAAGCCATTGTAAAACGCCGCGCCCAACACGATGAAAAAGATCATCGCGGTTGAGCGACCAGTTGCGAGAAAACTCTCGATGATCGTCACGCGGCGCAACCCACCGTTGAGGAAGGCAATCAGCCCGGTACCAAACGCGCCCACCGCCGCACCTTCCGTCGGTGTGAACCAGCCAAGGTAAATCCCCCCGACCACCAGAAAGAACACCAGCAGAACAGGCCAAACATCAACCAGCGCTCGAAACCGTTCGGAATAAGGTATCGGTTCGCGCGTACCCGCCGCATCGGGATGGATCCGCACATAGATCGAAATCGTGATGATATACCCGATTGCCGCCAGAAGGCCGGGAATGAACGCCGCCAGAAACAGCTTGGCGATGTTCTGCTCGGTCAGAATGGCATAGATCACCAAAATCACACTCGGCGGAATCAAAATCCCCAGCGTGCCGCCCGCCGCCAAGGTCGCGGTCGAAAAGCCCCCGGAATAGCCATAGCGGCGCAGCTCAGGAAGAGCGACCTGACTCATCGTGGCCGCCGTCGCCAGCGACGATCCGCAGATCGAGCCAAAGCCCGCACAAGCGCCAACCGCTGCCATGGCAACCCCGCCGCGCCGATGCCCCAGCCAACTCTCGGCCGCCTTGAACAGCGCGGTACTCATACCGCCCAGCGTTGCAAAATGCCCCATCAAAAGAAACATCGGCACAATCGACAGCGAATAAGACGAAAACGTCGTATAGGTTTCGGACTTCAGACGCGACAGCGCCATGTTCCACCCACCCGTCACCAGATAAAGCCCGAACAGCCCCACCAAAAACATCGCAAGCCCAATCGGCACGCGTAGAAAAATCAGCATCAAAAGCACAGGGAACGAAGTCAACCCGATCTCAAAATTGGTCAATGGTCTACCTCCGCCGCCGACACGATTGTGCGCATGGTGAAAAATTCGATGATCCGCACAACAGCCATATAGACCCCGACAATTGCCGCCAGAACAGCGGCAACAAGGCTGACCGCATAGGCCCACCAGATCGGAAACTGCAACAGGAAGGTCGTCTCGTTATAACTCATCTTCGACATCATGCCCTCATAGAGCCGCCAAGCGATCAGAACCAGAACAGCCGCGAAAATGAACTCGACAACCATCTGAATGAGCCGGTTCGCCCGTTTGGGAAATCGAGAGGTGAAAATATCGACCGAGGCATGCCCGGCAGTGATCTGACACAGCGGCAGGAAGGCAAAAATGGCGAAAGCAATACCCGCCTCGACCAGTTCATAGTCCCCCTGAACCGGGCCAATCCCCGTGGCCAGAAGCGTCTCGGCCAGACCTTGCATCGATCCCTGCATCATATCGGAATGCAAAAACGTATTGATCCCTCGGCCCAGCACCGACACGCATGTCAGGATCACCAGAAACGACAGAACTATTCCGCCCAAGATTGCCATGAATCGCGCCAGAAACAGCATCGTTCGATGTAGCTGCACGTTCTTCCTCCCCTTATTTTGCCCCCGACCCAGCGGATGCATCGCTTGTCAATTGCACGGGCCGCAAGGTAAATGCCTTGCGGCCCGTTCTATCATCAGCCCAAAACGCCCTGACGCCTCAGAAGCCGTTTTTCCTGACGGCTAGGCTCACTTGGCCTCATAAGCTTGCATCAGCGCACGCGCCTCGTCGATCATTGCCTGACCGTCGATGCCCTTGTCCGCCACATCCGCGATCCACTGATCATAAATCGGCTTGGCAATTGCGTCCCATTCTTTCGCGTCTTCGGCTGTAACGGTAACGATATTGTTGCCCCGGTCCACAGCGATTTTGCGCGCCGGTGCATCCATGTCCTGCATTACACCACCCGCAAAGATCGAGAATTCGAGGCCCGAGTTGTCGTCGATCACCTTTTTCAGATCATCAGGCAGGCTCTCATATTTCGCTTTGTTCATCGCCATGACAAAGGTCATGTCATAGATCGCCGCGCCATCAAATTCCGTGTGGTTGCCGACCAGTTCCGACACTTTCAGAGCCGCCGTAACTTCCCACGGAATCGTCGTGCCATCCAGCACACCTTTGGACAGCCCTTCGGGAACCGCCGTGACCGGCATGCCGATCGGTGTCGCCCCCAGAGTTTCCAGAAGCTGGTTCACCAACCGCGACCCGCCGCGAATCTTCATACCATTCAGGTCAGACGGCTTTGCCACCGGCTCTTTGGTGTGCAGCATACCGGGGCCATGCACCCAGGCCCCCAAAATCTTCAGATCTTTGAAGTCTGTGTCTTTCATATGCTCTTCGAACATCTGCCAATAGGCCGAAGACGCGGCGCGCGCATCGCTGACCATGAAGGGCAGTTCAAAAACTTCGGTGCGGGGGAAGCGGCCCGGCGTGAACCCGTTCACCGACCACACGATATCAACCGCGCCATCAATCGCCTGGTCAATCAGCTCGGGCGGCTTGCCCCCCAGCGCCATCGCGCCAAAACGGTCGATCTTGATGCGGCCTTCGCTGTCTTTCTCGACCTTGTCGGCCCACACATCCAGAACCAGCTTGGGCACGTTTGCCTGCGGCGGCAGGAATTGGTGCATCTTCAATGTCACCTCCTGCGCCATCGCGGCCATGCCGCTGGCCGCTACAATCGCCACAGCGGCAGCGCCGCGCAGAAAGTTTCTCGTAATCGTCATGTCAGTTCCTCCCATTTTTACAATATGACCCTTTGGCACTATGCCTCAGGTCTCGAAATCCGGCTGCTGTGCCGGATGCGCCCGCTCAAACGCGGGCAAAGACCCCGCACGGGCATAAATCTCACTCACCAACGGCAGATGGCTGATATCCACATTAAAGCGCTCTGCCGAAAAAACCTGTGGTATCAAACAGATATCCGCCAACCCCGGCTGCTCCCCGTAACAAAACGGTGTTTGGTCCTCACGCTCGGCCAACAGCTTCTCACAGGCCTCAAGCCCATCGCCCAACCACCGGTTAAGCCACGCGCTTGTCCCCTCCTGACCCACTCCCATCTCGGCGGCCAGATACTTCAATACCCGCAGGTTTTGCAGCGGATGGATCTCGCACGCGATTACCTGGGCAAACGCACGTTCCCGCGCCCGCGTCAGCGGATCACGCGACAAAAGCGGCACCGCCGGATAGGTCTCATCCAGCCATTCGATAATCGCCAGCGATTGGATCAGCCGCGCCCCGGTGTCGGTTTCCAACGTTGGAACCAACATTTGCGGATTAAGTGCGCTATACGCCTCGCCCTGCTGCTCCCCAGACTTGAGGTGCACCGGCTCAAAGTCATAATCCAATTGCTTGAGATTGAACGCAATCCGACAGCGATACGCCGATGAGCTTCGAAAATAGCCGTAAAACCGCATCCGGTATCGCCTCCCAAGTTTCCCCGTTTCACCGCTCCACGCTTCTGTCAAACTCGCTCCCGACAGCGGTGTGGATTTCGGCTCATACATATAGATACATTTGCAACCGTCAAATCATTAACACGATAAGGATATTTATTTCTACAAAAATCGACTCCCGACGGTAAATATAAACCGACCGGACGGTCGCCGACTGAAAGCAGGCCTTGATCACATCGCAATAATTGCATATGTAACCTAAGAACCAGAGAATCCCGGGGAATCCACCATGCGTATCGTGCTCATTTCCGCCCTGATCGGCCTCATGTTGCCGCTCACCGGCGCCGCCAACGCCCAAGACGTCGCCACAACGGCCACAATCACACAATGGAAGGCGGTGTTCGGTAAAATCGAAGCTCGAAATACCGTCCCGGCCCGTGCGCGACTCGGTGGTACACTTACCAAAATCGATGTGTCGGAAGGCTCTGACGTGTCCGAGGGCCAACAGATCGCCACGATTTACGATGCCAAACTCGCGCTTGAACTCGGCGCGGTCGAGGCCCAGATCGGCGCGCTGCAATCCCAACTCGACAATGCCCAAACCGAACTGACCCGCGGCGAAGACCTGCTTGAGCGCGGCGTCACCACCAAACAGCGCCTCGACGCTCTGCGCACACAAGTCGACGTTCTGAAAAATCAGATCGTCGCGACAGGTGCCGAGAAACAGGTGATCGAACAACGCGCCGCCGAAGGTGCCGTTCTGGCGCCGATTTCGGGCCGCGTTCTTTCGGTCCCGGTCACACCCGGTTCGGTCGTCATGCCGGGCGAAGTGGTGGCAATGATCGGCGGCGGCGGCTTCTTCTTGCGCCTCGCCGTGCCTGAACGCCATGCCGCCTTCCTGCGCGAGGGCGATGAAATCCAGATCGGCGAAGACGGTAAAAATCTGACCGGCAAACTCGCCAAGGTCTATCCGCTAATCGAAAACGGCCGCGTCATCGCCGATGTCGACGTCGGCGACCTCGCCGCCGGCTTCGTCGATGCCCGCGTGCTGGTGCGCTTGCCGGTCGGTCAGACAAGCGCCCTCCTTATCCCCGCCAATCTGGTGGCCACCCGCATGGGCCTCGATTTCGTCAGCGTGAAACAGGGCAACTCATCTGTGCTGCGCGCCATCGTCCCCGGCGAACGGCACGTTATCGAAGGCCGCCCCATGGTCGAGGTGCTTTCCGGCCTGCGCGAGGGCGAAGTGCTGCTGCCCCCGTCCGAACCCGCCTACACCCCCACCAAGGACGCAGGCCATGACTGACACCTCCAAGACGCCTGCACCCTCGGCACCCAAGCTCGGCATCGCAGGCGCGCTCACCCGCAGTTTCATCCGCTCACCACTCACGCCGCTGATGATTCTCGCCGCGCTCGCGGTGGGTCTTGTCGCACTTGGGGCGCTCCCGCGCGAGGAAGAGCCGCAAATTTCCGTGCCGATGGTCGACGTCCACATTCAGGCCCCCGGCCTGCGCGCCGAAGACGCCGTCAAACTGGTGACTGAACCGATGGAAACCATCGTGCAGGGCATCAACGCGGTGGAACACATCTATTCCAACACCATGGACGATTACGCCATGGTCACCGCCCGTTTTCTCGTCGGCACGCCCTCCGATACCGCCATCCTGCGCGTGCACGACAAGGTGCGCGCCAATATGGATCGCATCCCGGTCGGCATCGCCGAACCCCTGATCGTCGGGCGCGGCATTGATGACGTGGCCATCGTCGCGCTCACCCTCTCGGGCAAACCCGGCGAAACCGCCGTCACCGCCAATGACATCACCCGCATCATGCGTGAATTGCAGGTCGAAGTGGCCAAGATCGACGATGTCGGCCTCACCTATCTGGTAGGCGACAGCCCCGAAGCGATCCGCATCGCCCCCGACCCTGAACGCCTCGCGCTTTATGGCATCACGCTTCAACAGTTGGCAGGCAAGGTTCAGATGGCGAACAAGGCGTTCTCCACCGGCTTTATCCGTGATGGCGGCGAACAAATCGCGCTGGTCGCGGGCGAAACCCTTCAGGCCCCGGCCCAGATCGGCAACCTGCTGCTCACCTCGCGTGACAACCGCCCGGTCTATGTGCGCGACGTCGCCGATGTCTCCTACGTGCCCGACACCTCCGACAAGATGGTCGCCAACGTAATCCGCGATGGCGACGGCAACATCCATCGCACCCCCGCCGTGACGCTCGCCATCGCCAAACGCGCCGGCGCCAACGCCGTCGTCGTCTCCGAACAGATCCTCACCCGGATCGAGGCCCTCTCGCCCAAATTCATCCCCGATACGATGGCTTTGGAAATCACCCGCAACTATGGCGAAACCGCAGATGAAAAAGCCAACGAACTGCTGTTTCACCTCGGCCTCGCCACCGTCTCGATTGTCGCTTTGGTGATGATCGCCATCGGCTGGCGCGAATCCCTCGTGGTGGCCGTGGTCATCCCCGTCACCATCCTGCTCACGCTGTTTTCCGCGTGGATCATGGGCTACACCCTCAACCGCGTCTCGCTCTTCGCGCTGATCTTCTCCATCGGCATCCTGGTCGATGACGCCATCGTGGTAATCGAAAACATCGCCCGCCACTGGGCCATGCCCGACAAGGCCGACCGCGTCACCAAAGCCGTCCGCGCCGTCGCCGAAGTCGGCAATCCTACCATCGTCGCCACCCTCACCGTGGTCGCCGCCCTTCTGCCGATGCTCTTCGTGTCGGGCCTGATGGGCCCCTACATGTCGCCGATCCCGGCCAACGCCTCGGCGGCAATGATTTTCTCATTCTTCGTCGCGGTGATGATCACGCCTTGGCTGATGCTGAAATTCTCCGGCTCCGCCGATATGTCCGCTCATGCCGAAGGCGAAGGCGGCCATCACGGCGGCGTTCTGGGGCGCGTCTATGCCGCCGTCGCCCGCCCGATCCTCAAAACCAAAACCGGCGCGCTCACCTTCCTTTTGCTCACCGTCGTCGCCTCCTTCGGCTCGCTCGGCCTGCTCTATACCAAGGACGTGACGGTCAAACTCTTGCCGTTCGATAACAAATCCGAGCTCTCGGTGGTTATCGACCTGCCCGAAGGTGCCTCCGTCGAAGATACCGACACCGTGGCCCAGGCCGTCGCCGTCGCCGTGCTGGACCTCCCCGAGGTCATCTCGACCCAGACGCACGCGGCCTCCGCCGCGCCGTTCAACTTCAACGGTCTCGTGCGCCACTATTATCAGCGCAGCCAGCCGCACCAGGGCGACGTGCAAATCAACCTCGCCGCCAAACACCACCGCGAGCGTACTTCCCATGATATCGCGCTTGATATCCGCGAACGCATCCTCGCGCTCGATGTGCCCCCCGGCACCACATTGAAAACGGTCGAGCCGCCTCCCGGCCCGCCGGTCATGGCAACCCTACTGGCCGAAATCTACGGCCCCGATGCCGACACCCGTCGCGCCGTCGCAACCAAGGTGCGCGCCGCGTTCAATGCCGTGCCCTATATCGTCGATACCGATGACAGCTTCGGTATTCAGCCACGCCGCCTGCGCGCCACTATCTCAACGGATCAGCTCGAATTCCATTCAGTGCAGGAGACGGACGTGTTCGACACGCTTGCCATCCTCAATGGTGGCGCAACAGTGGGCTATTCACATCGCGAGAACGGCCGCCGCCCGATCCCGATCGAGGTCGCGCGCGACAAATCCGATCGTGTGGTCGATGAACGCTTCCTCTCCACGCCCATTCCCGCCAACGTCCTGCCCGGCGCGCGCGGCGTGGTCGAACTTGGCGACGTGATCGAGTTTGCCGAAGAACGCGCCTCTTTCCCGATCTATCGCCACAATGGCCGCTACACCGAAATGGTCATGGCCGAACTTGCAGGCGAATTCGAAGCGCCGCTCTACGGCATGCTCGCCGTCGCCGATGAGATCGACAAGATGGATTGGCCGAACGACACCAAACCCACCATCCGCCTCAATGGCCAGCCCGAAGATGACACCGCCATCACCCTGCTTTGGGATGGCGAATGGGAGGTCACATGGATCACCTTCCGCGACATGGGCGCGGCCTTTGCAGTGGCCCTTCTGGGCATCTACATCCTCGTCGTGGCGCAATTCGGCAGCTTCCGCCTACCGCTGGTGATCCTCACCCCGATCCCGCTCACCTTCCTCGGCATCATGGCCGGGCATTGGTGGCTCGGCGCGCCCTTCTCGGCCACCTCGATGATCGGCTTCATCGCGCTTGCGGGCATCATCGTGCGCAACTCGATCCTGCTGGTCGATTTCATCCGCCATGAGGGTAGCCCCGACACACCGCTGATCGAAACCCTCATTGCCGCCGGCTCGATCCGCTTCAAGCCGATCCTGCTCACCGCCATCGCCGCCATGATCGGCGCGGTGGTCATCCTGGCCGACCCGATCTTCCAGGGCCTCGCGATCTCGCTCTTGTTCGGCCTGCTCAGCTCTACCCTGCTGACGGTGCTGGTGATCCCCGCAATCTACCGCGTGTTCAAAACCTGATCACGCGCCCGGCTAATCAAAAGGCCCCCCGGTGTCATATCCGGGGGGCCTTTTTCATTTCAAAGCAAAACGATCCCTCAACAGGCAGCCACCGCCCGCCGTGTCATCACCCCGACCAGATGCGCGCGGTATTCCGCGCTGCCATGCAGGTCAGACATCATGCCATCCGCACCCGGCGCCATCCCGTCCAGCGCCCCAGCCGAGAAATCGCCGTTCAAAGCCGCCTCGGCTTCGCCCCAGCGAAACACGCCATCATTCCCGGCCCCGGTCACCGCAACACACACGCCACTCGCGGTTTTGGCCACACAAACCCCAACCAGAGCAAAGCGCGACGCAGGTTGCTCGAACTTCTGATAACTCGCCGCCGCGGGCTTGGGAAATTTCACCGCCGTTATGATCTCGCCTTCGTCCAGCGCGGTCTCGAACATGCCGATGAAATAATCATCCGCCGCGATCTCGCGCTTGTCGGTGACAATCACGGCCCCCATCGCCAAGGCCGCCGCCGGATAACAGGCCGCCGGATCATTATTGGCCAGTGACCCGCCAATCGTGCCGCGATTGCGCACCGCCGGATCACCAATATTGCCCGCCAGCGCCGACAGTGCCGCAATACTGCCATCGCGCGCCACATCCGCGTGGCACGTTGCGCCCCCGATCACCAAGGTGTCCCCCTCCTGCGAAATCCCCTTCAGCGCGTCAATCGCACCAAGCGAAACAATCTTCGACGGGCTCGCCAATCGCTGCTTCAACGTCGGGATAAGGGTCTGCCCCCCGCCCAGCGCCACCGCGTCCTCGTCTTTCAGCGCCGCCACCGCATCCGAAACACTGCCAGGGCGCTCAAAACCAAATGCATACATTTTTTCTTTCCTCCCGAAGCGATCCGCCTAAAACGCCCGCCCCTTCATCTTGCCAGAAATATCCCGGGGAGCGCGAGGGGCTGGCCCCTCGCACCCGCCCTCTCATCTCATCCCTGCATCGCCGCCCAGACCCGCGACGGCGACACCGGCATATCCACATGGTCGACCTTGTGACCACCCGATTGCAGCGCATCAATCACCGCATTGACCACCGATGGCGGCGAGGCAATCGCCCCCGCCTCGCCACAGCCCTTCACGCCCAATGGGTTGTGCGTGCAAGGCGTCTGGCTCGAATGATCCACCGTATAGAACGGCACGTCATCGGCCCGCGGCATGGCATAATCCATATAGGATGCGCTCAAGAGCTGGCCCTCGTCGTCATAGACACAGTTTTCAAGCAACGCCTGCCCGATCCCCTGACCAATTCCGCCATGCACCTGGCCGTCGACAATCATCGGGTTGACGATATTGCCGAAATCATCCGCCGCGCTGAACCGCTCGATGGTCACCTTGCCGGTCTCCGGGTCCACTTCGACCTCACAGGCATAGGCGCCCGCCGGATAGGTAAAGTTGGCCGGGTCGTAAAACGCGGTCTCTTCCAACCCCGGTTCGATATCCTCCAACGGATAGTTGTGCGGCACATAGGCGGTCAGGGTCACATCGCCCCACGCCACTGACTTATCGGTGCCCGCCACGGTGAACTGTCCGTCCTTCAACTCGATATCGGCTTCACTGGCCTCCATCAGGTGGGCCGCGATCTTCTTGGCCTTGTTGATCACCTTCTCGGTTGCCTTCACCATCGCCGAACCACAAACCGCCAATGACCGCGACCCATAAGTGCCCATGCCAAACGGAATCTTGGATGTATCGCCATGCACGATTTCGACCTGGCTTTCATCAATCCCGATCATGTCGGCCACCACTTGGGGAAAGGCGGTCTCATGCCCCTGCCCGTGGCTATGCGCCCCGACCATCACGGAAATCGACCCGGTGGCATTCACCCGCACCGTCGCCGCATCATAAAGCCCGGCGCGCGCGCCCAGCATGCCAACGATATTTGACGGCGCAATGCCACAGGCCTCGATATAGCAGTTCACACCAAGCCCGCGCAGCTTGCCCTTCTTCTCACTCTCGGCGCGCCTTGCGGCAAACCCGGCCAGATCGGCAGCCTTTTCCAGAACATCCATCGTCCCGTTGTAATCCCCGGTATCATAGGTCAGCGCCACAGGCGTGTCATAGGGGAACTCGGTGATGAAATTCTGCCGCCTGAGCTTGATCGGATCAACACCAAGCTCTCGCGCTGCCATGTCGATCACCCGCTCCAACTGGAACGTCGCTTCGGGCCGTCCGGCCCCACGATAGGCATCCACCGGCACGGTATTGGTAAACACCGCCTTCACATTCACCTGAATAACTGGCGTCTTGTAGTTGCCGGCCATCAAGGTGCCGTGCAGCCATGTCGGCACCGAAGATGCAAAGGTGCTCAGATAGGCCCCCATATTCGCCATCGTATTGGTGCGCAGCGCGGTAAAGTTGTTGTCCTTGTCCAGCGCCAATTCGATCTTGGTCACATGGTCGCGCCCATGCGCGTCCGACATGAACGCCTCCGAGCGGCTCGCGGTCCATTTCACCGGCCGGTTGCAGGCCTTGGCGGCAAAGGTGCAAAACGCCTCTTCCGCGTAATGGAAAATCTTGGTGCCAAAACCGCCGCCGACATCCGGCGCCACAACACGCACCTTATGCTCGGGCAGACCCAGCACAAAGGCACACATCAACAACCGGATCACATGCGGGTTCTGCGAGGTGGTATAAAGCGTGTAATCGCCCGTGCCGCGGCTATATTCCGCCGCCGCCACGCGCGGCTCCATCGGGTTCGCCACCAGCCGATTGTTGCGCAATTCCAGCGTGGTCACATGCGCCGCATCGGCAAACGCCTTGTCCACCGCGCCGTCGTCGGTCTCGCCCAACACCCAGTCATAACAAAGGTTCGACGTGAGATCGTCATGCACCTTGGGGCTGCCATCACCCAAAGCGCGGCCCATATCGACCACCGCCGGCAATTCTTCGATATCAAGCTCGATCGCCTCGGCGGCATCACGCGCCTGCTCAAGGGTATCGGCCACCACGGCGGCAATCGGATCGCCCACATGGCGCACCTTGCCCTGCGCCAGAATCGGATGCGGCGGCTCCTGCATCACTTCGCCGTTGCGGTCTGTCACCTGCCAGCCACAAGGGATACCGCCGACCCCTTCAAAGTCCTTGCCGGTAAAGACCTTCACGACCCCCGGCATGCCTTCTGCCGCGCTGGTATCAACGGACTTGAGCAAACCATGCGCCACATCCGAGCGCAGGAAATGCACATAGGCCTGTCCGTGAATATTGATATCGTCTGTATAATTGCCAGAGCCGGTCAGAAACCGGTTGTCCTCGCGCCGCTTCGGGCTGGCGCCAATGCCATGATCTTTGGGCATGTAAATTCCTCCCTTAGTAGTGCGTGAAATCACGCACCTACGGTATATTGTTCTTACTCAGCCGCGATAGCGCTCACATCCTGCCCGGACGCCGCCATGATCGCCTTGACGATGTTGTGATAACCGGTGCAGCGGCAGATATTGCCGCTCAGATAGTTGCGCACCTCCGCCTCGCTCGGCTTGGGGTTCTCCTTGAGCAGAGCTGCCGTCGACATCACCATGCCCGGCGTGCAGAAACCGCATTGCAGCCCGTGATGCTCGCGAAACGCCGCTTGAATGGTGTTGAGCGTGCCATCCTCTTCCGCCTGCCCCTCAATCGTGGCCACCTCGGCGCCCTCGGCCTCCATCGCCAGCATGTTGCAGCTTTTCACCGCCTCGCCGTTGACATGCACGACGCAAGCGCCGCATTGCCCGGTGTCACAGCCCACATGCGTGCCGGTAAGGCCCAGCTCCTCACGCAGGAAACTGACAAGCAGCGTGCGCCCCTCGGCCTCTCCCGATACTTGCCTGCCATTCACCGTCATTGATAGTTTGGTCATGCGCTCCTCCCTTGAACGTCAATCTGTTGGGACTGGGCAATTTCACCTCAGCCCTTGAATACCTTTTTGAACCAGCCCTTTGGCTTTTCGGCCTCGGCCTCGTCTGCGACCTCAGGCTCTTCGCCCGGCCCTTCCACGGCTTCCTGAAAGCGGTCGAAAAACTGGTCCGCCATCTTGCGCGCAAAACTGTCGATGATGCGACTTCCCAGCTGGGCAAGCTTGCCGCCCACCTTGGCATCAACGTCATAAATCAACGCCGTGCCGCCATCCTCGCCATCTTCCAGCCGCACATCCGCGCTGCCCTTGGCAAAGCCCGCGGCACCGCCCTTGCCCTCACCACTCAGCGTCAGGCTCTCGCCCTCGATCCGATCCGACAAGGTAACGACGCCCTTGAACGTGGCCTTTAC
This sequence comes from Rhodobacteraceae bacterium LMO-JJ12, assembly GCA_021555075.1. NCBI lineage: Bacteria > Pseudomonadati > Pseudomonadota > Alphaproteobacteria > Rhodobacterales > Paracoccaceae > Rhodobacteraceae bacterium LMO-JJ12. Next base: position 662,260 of record JAKGBX010000002.1, on the reverse strand, counting down.
CGGGCCAACCTTTTGCACCACCACCGCCTCGAATCCCTCGTCGGCGCTGCCGGACAGCTCCTGGCACCCCGGCACACATTCCTTCAGAACCTCTGGTGAAAGCAGCGCCGCCCAGACGGTGGCACGATCCGCAGCAATCTGTCGCGTTGCTTCAAGCTTCATGGGTCCTCCCGAACCGATCTATTTCTGTCGTCCGCCCCTCCCCGGGGCCACGGTGCAACTTGACCGCGACTCAAATGCTAGTCGATGAAATCGTTTCGGTCTATGCGGTTATCCCGAGTTTCTTCACGAACGCATCACCCTTCCGCGCGCGACCCCGCTCAATCCCTCGCAAAACAAGACGTCCGGCCCTAAAACGCAAAACGCCCGCTCTTTACGAGCGGGCGTTCGCGGATCCCTGCGGATCGAATTCTGCGAGTGCGGCCTTAGCGGCGCAGACCCAGACGTTTGATCAGGTCCGTATAACGGGCCTCTTCCTTGGCTTTCAGGTAATCCAGCAGCTTACGACGCGTGGCAACCATCACCAGAAGACCACGACGACCGTGGTTGTCTTTCTTGTGGATCTTGAAATGCTCGGTCAGCGTGGCAATACGCGAGCTCAGAATCGCAACCTGCACTTCGGGCGAACCGGTGTCGCCTTCCTTGGTTGCGAATTCCTTCATGATTCTGGCTTTTTCTTCAGCAGTAATCGACATCGGGGTCTCCTTCAGATCAAAGGGTTAAGGGCGCAAGCCGGGATGTCGTCCAGCAGGGTCCTGTGGGAGAACTTCCAGGAAACCCCGGAAGATGCGCGCGTATAGAAGAAATCCCCGTGAAAGAAAAGCGAAATCGCCAACCCTGGCCTGCTAGGCCGCATTGCCCAGAAGCGCGCCTGCCGCCGATTGCGCCACCAATTGAATATCGCTCAGCGCCAACGCCCCGCCATCCATCACCGACAGAACAATTTCACCATTCAACAACACATGGGTCAACTCATCGTCCAGAGCATCCATCGCGATGCTCAACTCGTATTCGGCATCTGGCACTGAATCGTCATAAAGCACCACCAGTGTGTCTTCTTCGATGTCAAAATCGGACATTTGCGCGACAAAGTCCGGCGCCCATTCGCTGACAAAGATCGAATCCGCGCCGCCGCCCCCATTCACGATATCACCGGCTCCCGCGAAGATCGCATCATCGCCGCCGCCACCGTTGAGAAAATCCTGCGCGTCTTCGCCGTCGCCATCCCCCGTGCCGATCACCACATCGTTGCCCCAACCGCCAAAAAGCGTATCGCGCCCCTCACCACCACTCAGCGTATCATCCCCCAGATAGCCGTGCAGCGCATCATTACCGGCCTCGCCGATCAACACATCGTCGCCATCCCCCGCTTCCAGCGTATCATCACCCGCACCGCCGCGCAGAAGGTCGTCACCGATATGCCCGAACAGATGGTCCGCACCATCATCCCCGTCCAGCGTGTCATCGCCCAACTCGCCGTGCAGCGTGTCATCACCTTCCTCACCGCGCAGAAAATCATCGCCGAACGCGCCGCGCAGATGATCGTCACCACCGCCGCCGTCGACCGTATCGTCGCCCGCACCTCCAGTGATCAGATCAGCGCCTTCACCTCCGCCCTGCGCGCCGTCCGGCGTCTCATCTTGGCCGCCATCCTGCGCATCGCTTTCGATCATCTTGCCAAGATCGATCAACTCACCATCCGGGCCATCGCCGCTGCCGCTGCCGTTGCCGGAATCGCCCTGCGACTCATCCTCGGGCGCCCCATCGACACCACCATCCATGCCTACAAAAACAGTGGCCCCAACCAGAGCCATACCCATCAAACCCGCAAGAAACAGCATCGTTACAACTCCGACGAAACGCCCGAGTCATTCTGTCCCCGACCTCCGGGTCGGTCAAATCCAATGTGGTAGGATGGTTAACACTGGGACAGCCCCGGATCGCTCTGCACCCTGCGCCGGATTTTGCAGCGCCATAGCGAAACTCTGCGCCATCAAAACCGCATTCCGCGCTATTCGGCGCCCTGGATTTCCTTGACCAACTGCGCCGCCCATTCCCCGATATAGGGCAGGAATTCGAACTGCGACAACCACCAGCCAAGCAGCGAAACCAATATCCCGCCCCCCAGAACCGAACCCAACCCAAAGGCCAGCCCTCGCGACAGCGAAAACATCATCATCCGCCAACGCGACCCGTGCAGCTTCATGAACCGATGCCCGTTCAGCCGCTCAACCTCGCGCGCCAACCGGTTGATCGCCTCAGTCTGGGCCGCAATCTCGCTTCCCTTGTCGTCCGTTTCATCCACGCTCAAAACCATCGCTCCGGCTGTTGGCTATAGGCAATATATAGCGGGTGTTTGGGGTGGCCAGCCTTGGTCAGCCCCAGATGAAACACCTCTCGCCCGGTCTCGCGCAACAGCCGTTCCACGTCTGCCCCCCGCTCCCGATGCGCGCCATGAGTGCCCCATCCGGCGATAATCTGATCCGCCCAGGGACAGCTCTCAATAATCGCCGCATCATTGCCCGGTCCCACCGGATCGGCGGCGGCGCGCATCTTTCTCGGGTCAGTATCGCGCCAGGCAAAGATATTGGTCACCCGGAAGGCCCCAAAGCCCAGCGCCCGCGCGCGCCGTTCGCAACGCTCCACCGTCGGATCGTTCTGCACCTCCGTCGCGGTCGACGGGTTCAGCATGATGAACAACGCCTTTCGCCCGCCCGCGTCCCAAATCCGGGTCAGTGAATAGCGATATGCCTCGCAAGCAGAATAGACGGCGGTCGAGGGCGCATCGCCCTTGGTATGGGTGCGGGTAATCATGCCTTGGTTTTGCCCCGCCACCGCACAAGGCGCAACCCGCCAAGTCACCGCGCCAGCGGCCAAGGACCGGCCTTCATCCCGCCAAGGCGCGCCAGATCACCCCGTCCGCCAGTCGAAAAACCCCGGCCCGCCCTGTTTCAGCAACCGCTCGGCCATCTCACGACCCATCTCGGCCCCATCCGCAATGGCACCCGTGGTTTCATCGCTTAGCCGCTCACTGCCATCGGGCCGCAGGATCTCGCCGCGCAGCCGCAGGCTCCCGCCTTCCAGCTCGGCCAGCCCGGCAATCGGCGTCTCGCACGAGCCATCCAACGCCGCCAGAAATGCCCGTTCCGCCGCCAGCCTCTCGCCGGTCTGACGGTCATGGATTGCCTCCAACAGCGCCGCAATACGCGAATCACTGCCCCGCCGCTCGATCCCGATCGCGCCCTGCGCCACGGCAGGCAGCATATCCTCGGTCTCGATCGGCGTCGCGGGCACATCCTCGCGCCCCAACCGCTTCAACCCGGCCATCGCCAGAAACGTGCCGCTTGCCACACCTTCATTCAGCTTGCGCAGACGGGTCTGCACATTGCCGCGAAATTCCACCAGCGTGAGGTCGGGCCGCACCACCTTCAACTGCGCACGTCGGCGCAGGCTCGAAGTGCCGACAACCGCGCCTTCCGGCAAATCGGCAATTGCGCCGTATTTCGGTGAAATGAACGCATCGCGCACATCTTCACGCGGCAGATAGCAATCCAGGAGCAACCCCTCGGGCTGATCCACCGGCATATCCTTCATGGAATGCACCGCGATATCAATGCCACCCGACAAAAGCTGCTCCTCGATCTCCTTGGTAAACAGCCCCTTGCCGCCAATCTCCTTCAAGGGCTTATCCTTGGCAATCAACGCGGCATCGTCGCCGCTGGTCTTGATCACCACGATCTCGAACGCCTCGGGCGGCAGCTCAAACGCCACCCCCAGCCGCCTGCGCGTCTCATGTGCCTGAGCAAGCGCCAGAGGCGATCCTCTGGTGCCGATTTTCAGGGGCGAAGCGGGCGTGGGCAATTCATATGTCATATCCCCGCTTTAGTGCCCCGCCGCACGGGTTTCAAGACAGTTGCACGGCCCCTCCCGCGCCGCGCCTGCATCCGCTGCGCCACCACGCTCCGCTTTCATCTTTCCAGAAATACTCGAATGCCCGCCCGCCACGCTCCACAACACTGCGCTCTGCACACCAAGCCCCCGCCAGAGCGGTCCAGCGCCACATCCAGCCCTTGACATCCCGCCCCCGGAAAGAGACCACGGCACCGGGCAAATAAAGGATGCACGATATGGCCGAGCAGAAAAAACTCCTCCGCGCACTGGCAGGCGAAACCCTGCCCACCCCGCCAATCTGGATGATGCGCCAGGCCGGGCGCTATCTGCCCGAATACCGCGCCACCCGCGCCCAGGCCGGCGATTTCCTGTCGCTCTGCTACAATCCCGATCTCGCCGCCGAGGTGACGCTACAACCGATCCGCCGCTTTGGTTTTGACGCGGCAATCCTCTTTGCCGACATCCTGCTGATCCCACAGGCGCTCGGCGCCGATCTGTGGTTCGTCACCGGCGAAGGCCCACGCCTCTCCACCATCACGACGCAATCCGACTTCGACGCGTTGAAACCCGCCTCTGACATCCACGACACCCTCGCCCCGATTTACGAAACGGTGAAGATCCTCGCCCGCGAACTGCCCTCCGAAACCGCCTTCATCGGCTTTGCAGGCGCGCCTTGGACTGTGGCGACCTATATGATCGCCGGGCGCGGCACCCCCGACCAAGGACCCGCCCACGCTCTCAAGGCGGAAAACCGAGCGCTCTTTGAAGCCCTCCTCGCCCGCATCACCGAAGCCACCATCGACTACCTCTCGTGCCAGATCGACGCCGGCGCCGAATGCGTCAAGCTGTTTGACAGTTGGGCAGGCTCGCTCAGCGGCGACGACTTCACCAAATACGCCCTCGAACCGGCCCGCGAGATCATCTCAGCCCTCAAAGCCCGCCACCCCGGCATCCCCGTCATCGCCTTCCCGCGCGAAGCCAAGGACGGCTACATCGGTTTCGCCCATGCCACGGGTGCCGATTGCGTCGCGCTCGACAATTCCATCTCACCCGAATGGGCGGCGGCCAACATCCAGAAAGACGGCTGCGTCCAAGGCAACCTTGCCCCGACGCATATGGTCACCGGTGGCCAGGCCCTGATTGATGAGACCCGCCACATCGTCGAGGTCTTCAAGAACGGCCCGCATATCTTCAACCTTGGCCACGGCATCACGCCCGACGCCGACCCCGAGAACGTGCAACTGATGATCGACACGGTGCGCTCTGCCTGAACGCGCCCAGCCTTCTTCCACCGCCACAACCTAAAAGGCGCGCCGCAATCCGCGACGCGCCTGTCTTTTTACCCGAAGGTTCGAGAGGTCCGAAGGCTTACTTCACTTCACCGGTCGGACGCGGCGTGCTGGCCGTCTCGGCGGGCAGGATCGGATAGACCACCTCTGGCACCGCCCCGGTCAGACTCCCCAGAAACGCCACCAATTGATCCGCTTCTGCATCGCTCAGGTCTTCGCCCAACTGGCTCTCACCCATGATCTGCACGGCAGTTTTCAGATCCCACACCAGACCCGAATGGAAATAGGGCGCGGTCTGATCAATGTTGCGCAGCGGCGACGCCCGGAAGACATACTCATCATCCGCCGTTTCGGTCACGGCATAACGCCCCTTGTCACCCACAGGCAGAATATCCGCCCCCGGCTTTTCGATCAGCCCAAACGGATAATACCCGTTACCGCCAAAATTCACGCCGTTGTGGCACGACGAACAGCCCTTATCCATGAACAGCTGCAATCCGGCCAACTGATCCGCATTCATGGCATTGTCATCGCCGTTCAACCACGTATCAAACGGCGCGGGTGTGATCAGCGTCGCCTCATAGGCCTCAATCGCCTTGGCGAAATTGTCAAAGCTCACCGGATCTTCCTCCTCGGGGAAGGACTCCTTGAACCAGGTCACATAGTCCGGCATCGAGTTCAGCGTCGCCACCACATTTTCCGGCGTATTGGCCATTTCGACCCCGGCCTGCACCGGCCCCTTGGCCTGCTCCGCAAGGTCGGCGGCCCGCCCGTCCCAGAACTGCGCCTCGTTGAAGACCGAGTTCAGAACCGTGGGCGAATTCCGCGGCCCCTTCTGCCAGCCATGGCCGATCGAGGTCGGCATGTTGTCATCGCCACCAGTGGCAAGGTTGTGGCACGAGTTGCACGAGAACACGCCAGACGCACTCATCCGCGGATCAAAGAACAGAGCCTTGCCCAGATCGATCTTGGCCGGGGTGATCGGGTTGTCCTTCAACGCCGGAATGGTCGAGGGCAGAGCCGCAAATATATCCTTGGCCTCATCACGCAGCTCGTTCGCGCTGGCAGCACCGACAAGTGCAAGGGTCACGGCAGTGGTGGTTAACAATCGAAACTTGGCCATGATCTTATGGCTCCTTTCAGTCTTCACAATCATCTTCGTTTGACACATCTACTGTGCGGCCTCATTCCTAGCAAAATCAGCTGCCGTCAGCCCTGATTTAGATCAGTTTTAATGTGCGTTTTATTGAATGTTTTCAGAAATTTACGCCGCGTTATGCCCGCTCTGAGTCTTCGCTCATGTATGAGGCGATCAACCGACCAAAGCGGTTCGACCTAAACCTGAGACCGGATTAAGTTGAACCGCAGCGCAACACATCAATGATATGGGCGTTTCAGGACAAACTCATGTGTCAGATTTTTCTCGAAACGCCTAAAATTTGACCGCCTTGAATTTAGCAGGCCGTAGATTCTGGTTTTCTTCTGGCTGGCCATTCGGGCAACACCCGACGTCCATCGCTTCTTGCACCAGCCAATCGCGAAACGCCTTGATAAGCGGTTCCTCCTGCCGCTTGGCACTGCAGGCGGCGGAATAGATGGTGAAAGACGCTATGCTAGTCTCAAAGGGCATGACCAACCGCCCATCGGCAACCGTGTCATGCACGATGGCATCATACGCCAGCGCAACCCCCAATCCGGCTTCTGCCGCAGTGGTGGCGTATTCACAATTGGGATAGGTCGGCCCATCTGTTTCGCTTGGATCGGCGATACCCGCCGACAGAAACCACGCTTGCCACATATCGTCTGTTTCGTCCTTGAAAAGCGGTACACGCAACAGATCGCTGGGATGCGCAATGCTTTCGCGTTTGACAAACTCCGGCGCGGCAACCGGGCTTCGCGACGATTTGAGGAATGGAACAACGTCAATCCCGGATGCCGGAGCCGTCCGCCATTGAATCACCACATCAGCGTCGTTCGCCGTGAAATCAATCGAAGGCGCGCGCTCGGCTATGCGAAGGCGAACCGCCTGCGCAAAAGCAAAACGCGAAAGCCGCGGGATAAGCCAGCGTGCGGCAAATCCCGGCGTGGCGAGCACCCGAAGCCGATCCTGGCGTCCGGCGCTGGCCTGCTCCGTGCTGGTCGAAAGGTTGTCGAGCAAATCCGTAAGCTTACCGGCATAGGCCATCCCGGTTTTCGACAGCGCGACCCGATTGCCATCCCGATGAAAAAGCGAAGTTGCAAGATAGTCTTCCAAGGCGCGGATCTGATGCGATACAGCCGAGGGCGAAAGGCATAACTCATCAGCGGCGGATTTAAAGCTGAGATGACGCGCCGCGGCCTCAAATGCGCGTATTGCCGAGAAGGGGGGCAAATGCCGTCTTCGCGGCGATGAATTATTTTCAACCTTCAATGAAAAACGCCCTTTTGTCTCCGCCGCCCCCCTCCAGCTAGCCTTGGTTCATCACGGACACTTGGACAGGAGGGAACGCAATGCCAACCTTCGCACGCACGGCTCTCGGGGCGGTCACATGTCTATACTTTATCATTATAGCGCTCTGCGCGCCAGCAAACGCAGCGCCGATAGATGATCTCGTTGAGGATCTGGAGCAATGGATTGGTGCCAACACGCAATTCGTGCGTCCCAATAAGCGGCCCGAAATCCGCATGGTCGATGCGGCGCAGCTTCATGATGAAACGGACAGCTCCATGAAAATCGGAAACCGAACAAGAGGTGTTTACGAGCCGGAACCCGCGACAATATTACTGGCGAGGCCATGGCAGATTTCTCGCCCCGTCGATCAATCCATCCTGTTGCACGAATTGGTCCACCACTGGCAATCAACGGCTCACTATTACTGTCCCGCCGCACAAGAACTGGCGGCCTACAAGTTGCAGGAAAAGTGGTTGGCCGAGCAGAAATTGACACTCGATGTGAACTGGGTCGCCATCATTCTGGCGTCCTCCTGTCACCCGCGTGACATCCACCCCGATTAAACCGTCGCCCCTGCCCCCAATGCGCCAGCCTGCCATGCTCCACCGGACGCTGCATTAACCTTAACGCGCGTTAATATATTCAGGAAATCGATGTCATACGCTTTACAGCCGGGCGACAGCCGCAGATCACCCCCGGTAAAGCCCACCGCACGGTGCCGCTAACCCCTCAACGCCGACAGGCCCAGCCCGGGGCTCTCAAAGCCACCATCTGCCGCCCGCACCCGCGCCACCATCGCGTCCACTTCTTTGGGCGCGCTGATATCACAAAACACCGGCAAGACACTCTCAAGCTCACCCGCTGCTTTCTCCAGTTCCGGCCCTTCACGATCAACCGTCGCCAGCCCAACCCCCGCGCCGCCCCCGTCACGATCGCCGTCTACTTGCTTCACCCCTGCTTCATCTTGCCCAAAATATCCCGGGGAGCGCGAGGGGCTGGCCCCTCGCCCCGCCCTGCAAGCCTTTACAATGCTTTGAAATTTAAACCCATTTCGCCAACGGCGGCAGACTCATCAACACTGCATTGGCGTCATGCCCGGTCTCCAGACCAAACTTGGTTCCCCGATCATAAACCAGGTTATACTCGGCATAGAGCCCGCGATGAATCAGCTGTTTTTCCTTGTCGCTCTCATCCCAATCCATCCCCATCCGCCGCTCGGTCAGCGGCAAGAACGCCGGCAAGAACGCCCGGCCGACATCCTGGATAAAAGCAAAATCCGCCTCCCAATCCCCGGTATTGTGATCATCCAGAAATATGCCGCCAACGCCGCGCGCCCGCCCGCGGTGGGGGATGTAGAAATATTCATCCGCCCAATCCCTGAGACGTGGATAAAGGCTTTCATCATGCCGGTCACAATGGGCCTTCTGAACGGCATGAAAATGCGCTGTATCCTCATCATACTCGATGCAGGGATTGAGGTCAGATCCCCCGCCAAACCACCACCCATGCGGTGTCCAGAACATCCGCGTATTCATATGCACCGCCGGGCTGTGCGGGTTCTGCATATGCGCCACAAGGCTGATACCGCTGGCCCAGAAGCGCGGGTCTTTTTGCATGCCTGGCAAGCCCTTACGTGCCGCCATCGCCGCCTGCGCCCGCGCGCCCAATCGGCCATAAACGGTGGAAACATTCACACCGATCTTCTCAAAAACACGCCCCCCCCGCATCACGCTCATCAACCCGCCGCCCGCGTCCGACCCGTCCTCGCTGGCGCGGCGGGTCTCGCTCACCTCAAAGCGCCCCGGCGCCATACCCGCCACCGGACCATCAGACAGCTTGTCCTCGATCCCCTCGAACGCCGCCACGATCTCGTCTCGCAAGCTGCGAAACCACGCGCTTGCGCGGGCTTTCTCGTCCTGCATCTCATCTGTCATCTGGAAACCCTTTCAGAGCGCCAATCAATGTGCCAGTCAATGCGCCGGGGCCGTCACCGGATCAAGCAACGTGCGCCCGCCATCCACCGTCAGAACCTGCCCGGTCATGAAACCCGACCCTTCCGAGGCCAGGAACTGCGCCGTCTCGCCCAACTCACTTGCGCTGGCAATCCGGCGCAATGGCGTGCCTGCTTCGATCACGGCGCGAAAATCGGGATGCGCCTTCAGCCGCTCCTGCATCGACGCACTCATCACCGATCCCATAGAGATCGCGTTTACCCGAATACGCTTGTCAGCCAGCGCCACAGCCAGCGAACGCGTCATCTGTTCCAATGCAGCGTTTGAAATCGACAACGCCATCAACTCTGGATGCGCCCGGCGCGACAGAATCGAGCTGAGGTTGATGATCGAGCCAACACCACCTTCTTTCTGATCTTCACCCTGCTTGATCATCCGCTTGGCCACCACCTGGCTAAGCCGCAGCGCCGTTATCAGGTTCTGCTGAAGCATCGCATCCACGGCATCATCATCGGGGTTGAGCGGGTCCGAACGCACCACTTGGCGCGAAGCGTTGACCAGAATATCGACACGCTCGAACGCGTCGATCGTCGCCGACAACAGGTTGGTTACGGATAGTTTCTCGCGCAAATCACCGGCAAACCACCGCACATGGCCATCATCTGCCACCGCGCCGACTTCGCGCTGCAACCCTTCTTCGTCCATGTCCGCAAACATCACGTTGGCGCCCTTGTCGGCAAAATGCCGGGCAATCGCCAAACCCACCCCATTGGCCGCCCCGGTAACAATGGCGGTTTTTCCGGCAATCGAAAGCGACATTGGCAGCCCCTGTTTGATTCTGTTGTGAGGTTAAAGCGTTCGGGTTTGGTTTGAAATACAACTTGAACTCGATACGCACGCAGCGCTCGTTCGCTACGGGTGATGCATCATGTTATCGTTCATCAACACGTTATTGAAACGATCCGACAGGCCTCAGCGCCGCTTGCGAACCGGGCGTGAAGCAGCAAAAATCTTGAACCGGCCATCGCCACCAATTTCACTGACTTCACGAAAACTGGCCGCTAAGGTCTGCTCATAGGGCAGATGTCGATTGGCCACCATAAGCAGCCGCCCAGCGGGCACAAGACAAGCCGCAGCGTTGCGGATAAACAACTGGCCCAGCTCAGGCGCGCCCTTGCGCCCCTCATGAAAGGGCGGGTTCATGACAATGACATCCAACGCCGCCTCGGGCTTCCAACGGGTCGCATCAGCCCAGTGAAACCGCGCCCGCGGATCGCTCACATTGACCTTGGCACATTCCAGAGCTGCGTGATCAGCCTCGACCAGATCAATCGTTTCAATTCCATCACGCTTGAGAAGTTCCGACGCCACATAACCCCAACCAGCCCCAAAATCCGCCAGCCTGCGGCCCAGCTTGTGTGGCAGGGCCTGCACCAGAAGCGCCGATCCGGGATCAATCGCATCTGCGGAAAACACCCCCGGCACGGTTAGAAAACCATCCTTGTTTTGTGTGCGCGCGCCCGATTGCGCCCAATCCTCAAAGCTGCTCTTCGCGGCCCGCACAACGAACGTCTTGCCATGCCCTTTGGAATAAGCCGGCGAACACTCTGCCCGCTGGCGCATCTCGCGATACAGGCTGTCGATGCCTTCGGTTTTCTGGCCGTCCACGATCACCTGGCCCGCCAGATCGACAGCCCGCGCCACCAAGGCGCGCGCCTCGCCCTTGGCCCGGGGAACAAACACCACGGCCAGCGCCGCGTCTTCGGGCGGTGTGACGGACACGTCGAACCCGGCGGAGTGAAGCGCATCCACATCCGGCTTCATCCGTGCCACCAGTTGCAAACGGTCCTGTGGCAACGCGCTCAGATCATGCTCTGCGGTCGCACCGAAAACGGCGATATCGCCAGCATCGGGCAGCTCGTATGCACCGCTTTCGAGGAATAAGGCCAGTCGGGAATTGCTCATGTGTATCCGGGCGCGCCGCGCCTCATTCTCTTTCCATGGTGCATTGCAGCGGATGCTGATGACGGCGGGCGGCATCCATTACCTGCGCCACCTTTGTCTCGGCGATCTCATGGCTGAACACGCCAACAACAGCAACGCCTTTCTTGTGCACCGTCAGCATGATCTCGAATGCCTGTGCGTGGTTCATCCCAAAGAATCGTTCCAGCACATGCACCACGAACTCCATCGGGGTGTAATCATCGTTCAGCAACAAGACCTTGTAGAGCGGCGGGCGCTTGGTCTTGGGGCGCGTCTCGACAACGATCGAGGTATCGCCCCCGTTTTCGTTATCCGCGTCACCGACCATGATATGCTCCAGCGTTTTCATTCTGTCCTGTTCAATTCGGTTTGGCACCTTCGAGCGATCTATATAACCTCTGAGCCATCCCAGAAAAGGGGGCGTTGATGCGCAGGAGGCCGCAATGGGGCAAAATCTGACCACGATCGGCTTTGATGCCGACGATACGCTCTGGCACAACGAGCGTTTCTTTCAGATCACCCAGGAGCGATTCGCCGGGCTTTTGAAGGATTACGTCGATACCGACCTTCTTTCCGCCCGACTTTTGGAGGCAGAACGGCGCAATCTCGGCCATTATGGCTTCGGGATCAAAGGTTTCATGCTGTCCATGATTGAAACCGCCCTCGAAGTCACCTCGGATCGTGTGTCCGGCTCTGTCATTCACGAGATCATCGCGGCCGGTCAGGACATGCTGCGCCATCCGATTGAGCTTCTGCCCCACGCCCGCGAAGCAATAGAGACGCTGGCAGCGGACTACACGCTGGTGCTGATCACCAAGGGCGACCTGCTCGATCAGGAGCGCAAACTGGCCCAATCCGGGCTGGGCGATCTATTCGACGCGGTTGAGATTGTATCGGAAAAATCCACCGAAACCTATCGCGCGGCGTTTACCCGCCACGGCAAGGGACCGCGTCAGGCAATGATGGTGGGCAATTCAATGCGCTCGGATGTGGTACCCGCAATCGAGGCCGGGGGCTGGGGAGTCTATGTGCCACACGGGCTGGAATGGGAGCTGGAGAAGGCCCCGGCGCCGATAAACTCGGCCCGCTTCGCCGAATTGGTCGATCTGGGCGAACTTCTCAGATTGATCGAAGCGATCGGGTGAGCCGCATGGTTTGCGCTGCGGTTAACCTTCAGGCAATAATTTCGAACCGGGTGACATCGACGAGGCCCCGGTCGGTGATCTTTAGTGCCGGGATCACCGGGAGCGCGAGAAAGGCCAGTTGCAGGAAGGGCTCTTCCAGCACCACGCCGAGGCCTTTCGCCGCATCGCGCAAATCGGTGAGCGAGGCTCTGACGCTTTCGTAGGGTTCCAGGCTCATCAACCCGGCGACCGGAAGGGCCAGTTCGGCCAAAACCTTGCCATCTCGCACCACCACGAAGCCGCCTTCCAGCGCTTGCAGCCTGTTCGCGGCCAAGGCCATGTCGTCATAATCCGCTCCCACCACAGCGATATTATGGTGGTCGTGACAAACGGTCGAACCGATGGCACCCGCCTTCAACCCGAAGCCTTTCACAAAGCCGGTCGCCATGTTGCCGTTCTTGCCGTGGCGCTCAAGCACCGCGATCTTGATCAGGTCGCGCTCCAGATCCGGGCGCTTGTCGCCATCGGCGATCACAATGGTCTCGTGCAGGTGGTCGGTGATGATCTTGCCCTCGATGATACCGATCACATCGGTATCTTCGCGATTGCCGCCGGTGCGGAAATCGTCGGGCCCAACCTTGCGCGCCCTGACCGATCCGCGCCCGACCGGCGCCACGATCTCACGCTGCGCGAAGGCGTCGTCAGACAGCACCACACCGCCAACCATTACCATCTGTGCATCGCAGGCTTCGAGGCTTCTCACCGCAACGATATCGGCACGCTTCCCGGGCGCAATCTGTCCGCGATCCTTCAGCCCGAACGCCTCGGCCGCCGACAGGCTTGCTGTGCGATAGACCGCCCGGGGAGAAACCCCAAGCGCGATCAGCGTGCGGATCATATAATCAAGGTGGCCATGCTCGCCGATATCGAGCGGGTTGCGATCATCGGTGCAGAGACAACAATACGCTGCCGTATAGTCATCAAGGATCGACGCCAGTGCATGCAGATCCTTGGAGACCGAGCCTTCGCGGATCAAGACCCGCATGCCGCGTTGAAGCTTCTCTCGGGCTTCTTTGGCGCTGGTGGCTTCATGTTCCGTGCGGATACCGGCGGCCACGTAGGCATTGAGGTCCTTGCCCGTCAAAAGCGGCGCATGACCGTCTATATGGCGTCCTTCGAAAGCGCCAATCTTGGCCATTGCTTCCGGGTCGCGATGGATCACGCCGGGATAATTCATGAACTCCGCCAAACCGATCACCCTGGGATGATCCTTTAGCGCCGCAAGCGCGTCGGCCCCGATCCGCGCGCCCGACGTTTCCATCTCGGTTGACGGCACACAGCTCGACAATTGCACCCGGATATCCATCAGCGTGTGCGCCGACGCTTCGAGGAAATACTCGATTCCAGGAACCCCCACGACATTGGCAATCTCATGCGGATCACAGATGGCTGTCGTCACGCCAAGAGGGCCGACACAACGGTCAAATTCATATGGCGTCACCAGCGAACTTTCGATGTGCAGATGCGTATCAATGAACCCGGGCACCAATATTAGCTCTGAAACATCAATGACTTCCGCACCCTCATACGTGGCGCCCAAACCGGCGATCATGCCGTCGCACACCGCCACATCGCCAGCAATCAAATCGCCCGTGACGACGCAGAACACCTGGCCACCGCGTAGCACGGTGTCGGCGGGCTGATCGCCCCGCGCCACCGCAATTCGGCGTTCCAGATCGTTCATTTCATCGCCTCTCCGGCCACATATGTTTGCGCCACTGCCCGATCATCACCCAGAATCATCAGCAGGAAAAGCTCCTCTGCCAGGCTTTCGACCGTCTCGGCGCGCAGCCGCATTTCCGCCGTCGCACGCGCATTAAGCACCACGATATCAGCCTCCGAACCTTCGTCCAGCGTCCCGATCCGATCTTCCAGCCCCAACACCACGGCGTTGCCCCGCGTGATCCAGTGAAACGCCTCGAAGGGGTGCTTCTGCTGGCGCTGAAGTTGCAACACCTTGTAGCCCTCGTTCATGGTTTGCAGCATGGAGTAGCTGGTGCCGCCCCCCACATCGGTGGCAATCGCGCCCTTGATGCCGCGTCTGCGAAGGCCACCGTCATCATATAGTCCGCTGCCGAGAAACAGGTTTGAGGTAGGGCAAAATACCGGTTTCGCCCCGGTCTCGGCGACCACTCCGATTTCCCTGTCTGTCATATGAATGCAATGGCCCAGAAGGGTTTTCGGCCCCAGCAATCCATGTGCCTCATACACTCCCATATAGTCCGGCGCGTCCGGGTAAAGCTCGGCCACAAGGCTTATTTCATTGGGGTTTTCATCAACATGGGTCTGCACAAAACAGCCCGGATGCTCGCCCGCCAGCGCCCCGGCAGTGGCCAGTTGCTCCGGTGTCGAAGTGATCGCAAATCGTGGTGTGATCGCGTAATGCGCGCGGCCCTGACCGTGCCATTTCTCGATCAAGGCCAGGCTCTCGTCATAACCCGATTGCGCCGTATCACGCAGTCCATCGGGCGCGCCTCGATCCATCATCACCTTGCCACCGATCATGCACATATTGCGCCGCGCGGCCTCTGAAAAATACGCCTCGACCGAGGCGGAATGCACCGAACAATAGGATGCAGCCGTCGTCGTGCCATGCGCCGTCAGCACGTCGAAATAGGCCCGCGCCATGCGCGTCGCATGCGCCGGATCGACATAACGCGTCTCGGCCGGAAAGGTATAATTCTCAAGCCAATCAAGTAGTTGCGCGCCCCATGATGCAATCACCTGCACCTGCGGGAAATGGATATGTGCGTCAATGAACCCGGCCATAAGAAGATGTGGGCGATGATCGATCTCGGGCGCCTGCCCCTTCAGGGTGGCGTATTCGCCGCGCTTTTCGATTATCCCATCGCGGATAAGCAGCGCGCCATCCTCGATATAGGTGAAGGCCGACTCGTCAGCGCCCTGCGGTTCGGCGTGAAAGCTCAACACCCGCCCGCGCAGCAGTTTCGCACTCATGCCCCTGCCTCCATACGGCTTCGTATGTTTTGATGTGCACTAACGGCGATCAGCACCTCCGATGCGACATGCGCGGCGATAACCTCGGGCCGCTTGTCGCCCAGCCCCACAGCGCCCATCGGACAGATCAGCCGATCGGGATCACACTCCTCGGCATGTTCCCGCGCCCATGACAGAAAGCGCGCGCGCTTGGTGTCAGACCCGATCATCCCGACATAAGCGGCATCACCGCGCGCCAACGCCTCTGCCGCAAGCAGGAAATCAAGCGCATGGTCGTGCGTCGCGATCACAAAGGCCGCCCCCGCTCCGGCATCATGCACTTCGCTTTCCGGCAGCGGCGTCAAACGCTTATTCTCACATGACACCAGCGCAAGCTCGGCCTCCCGGCTGTCGATAAGCCGCGTGCGCACCGGCAAAAGCGCAAGTGCGCGCACCAACGCGCGCCCGACATGCCCGGCCCCGAAAATCAGAACCTCGGGCCGCTTTGCGCGCGCCGCCGCCTCAACGCTCAAAGCCTCGGCTCGCGCGCCCGCATTCATCCGCTCCAGCACCAGCTCGACCCGCCCGCCGCAGCATTGTCCGATCTCTGGCCCAAGCGGGATGTTCATCACCGTATGGTCTTGCCCAGCCATCAGCATCTGGCGCGCGCGATCCAGCGCCATGTATTCCAATTGCCCGCCGCCTATGGTGCCATGGCACGACACTGGCGAAATAAACATGTCGGCCCCTGTTTCGCGCGGCGAAGAGCCCTGAACTTGTTCAATCCGCACCTGCACAACCTGCTCGAACCGTTCGAAAAACTGCTCCAGCGTCATGCCATTCCCCGCATCCGCTCCACCGCCATCAACACACGTTCGGGCGTCGCCGGCGTATCGAGCCGTGGGCATTCACGATAGTCCGCCACACTTGCCACCGCCATGGAAAGCGCCTCCAACACCGACACCGCCAGCATCAGCGGCGGCTCACCGACTGCTTTCGAACGTTTGATCGTGCGCTCCGGGTTCACCGACCATTCCGCCAGCCTCACGTTGAATTCGCGCGGCCGGTCCGAGGCCAGCGGGATCTTGTAGGTCGAGGGCGCATGGGTGCGCAGCCGCCCCTCGCCATCCCACCACAGCTCTTCGGTGGTGAGCCAGCCCATGCCCTGCACAAAGCCGCCTTCCACCTGCCCCTTGTCGATCGCCGGGTTAAGCGAGCGCCCGACATCATGCAGGATGTCCACCCGCTCGACCTGGTATTCCCCCGTCAGCGTGTCCACCGACACCTCGGAACACGATGCGCCATAGGCGAAATAATAGAACGGGCGGCCCTTTCCGGTGTCGCGATCCCAATGGATTTTCGGCGTCTTATAGAAGCCCGCCGCCGACAACTGCACCCGCGCCATATAGGCCGATTTGATGAACGCGGCCCAATCAACTTCCTCGCGTCCCAGCCGCACCCGCCCGGGCAGGAATTCCACCTCCTCGGCCGTGATTCCCGTGCTCTCAACGGCAAACGCCACCAGCCGCGCCTTGATCTGTTCACAGGCATCCAGCGCCGCCATGGCATTCAAATCCGACCCCGAAGAGGCCGCCGTCGCCGAGGTGTTGGGCACCTTTTCAGTCGTGGTGCGGGTGATTTTCACCGCCCCAAGATCGACCTGCAAGGCATCCGCCACCACCTGCGCCACCTTCACATTCAGCCCCTGGCCCATCTCTGTGCCGCCATGGTTCAGCATGATCGAGCCATCACTATAAACATGCACCAGCGCCCCGGCCTGATTATACCAAGTCGCGGTAAACGAAATCCCGAACTTCACCGGAGTCAGCGCAATGCCCTTGCGGATGATCCCGCCTTTGGCATTGTGCGCGATCACCGCCTCGCGCCGCGCCTGATAGTCACTATCGGCCTCAAGCTCGGAAACAATACGCTCCAATATGTTGTCTTCGACGGTCTGGTGATAGGGCGTCACGTCGCGCCCCGGCCCATAGAAATTCGCGCGCCGAATCTCCAGCGGATCGCGGCCCAGCGCATAGGCGATTTCCTCGATGATGCGCTCGCCCATCACCACGCCCTGCGGCCCGCCAAAACCGCGAAACGCGGTGTTGGAAACCGTATGCGTCTTCATCGGCCGCGATCTCAGCCGCACATGCGGGTAGAAATAGGCATTGTCGGCATGAAACAGCGCCCGATCCGTCACCGGCCCCGAGAGATCGGCGGAAAACCCACAACGCGCAGCCAGTTCGGCGTCAACCGCTTCGATCCTGCCATTCTCATCATAGCCGACCTCGTAACTACATAAAAAATCATGCCTTTTCCCGCTGGCGCTCATATCCTGATCCCGGTCGGGACGGATCTTCACAGGTCGGTCAAACCGCTTTGCCGCAATCGCCGCGATACAGGCAAACGGGTTCATCTGGCTTTCCTTGCCGCCAAACCCGCCGCCCATCCGCCGCACATTCACCACCACGCTATGCGACGGCACGCCCAGCACATGCGCCACCATATGCTGCGCCTCGCTCGGGTGCTGGGTCGAACAATGCACCACCACATCGTCATCCTCGCCGGGCAAGGCAAAGGCGATATGACCTTCAAGATAGAGATGCTCTTGCCCGCCGACTTCGATCTGCCCTTTCAGGCGACGGTGCGCGGTCTTCATTCCTTCGCCCACATCGCCACGCTGCAACACCAAAGGTGCGGTCACATGCGGCATGCTACGCTCTAACGCATCGCCCACCGAAATCACCGGTGCCTCGGCCTCGATCACAACCTTGGCCAAAGTCGCCGCACGGCGCGCCGCGTCTCGGCTGGTCGCCACCACGGCAAACAGCGGCTGACCATGGAATTCCACCCGTTCCTCTGGGAAGAGAGGCTCATCTCCCGCGCCCACCGGGCTGATCTGGTTCTCGCCCGGAACGTCCTTGGCGGTCAGCACGCCAATCACCCCTGGCGCTGCCTCCACCGCGCTCAGATCCATCGACACAATCCGCCCACAAGCCACGTCAGACACCCCGAGATAGGCGTGCAGCGTGCCTTCCGGCTCGGGAATATCGTCGCAATATCTGGCCCGTCCGGTGACATGCTTGATCGCACTGTCATGAATCACCGATGTTGTGGCCCCGCCCTCAATGCGCGCCCGGCCTGCGGCTACTTTTGATGCGTCATTCATGCCCCGATCCTCTGCAATTGTGCTACGTCTCCGGCACCCTTCTCGGCCCAGAACCGGCGGATGAGGTTTTGCGCCGCCAGCCTGCGATAGTCGGCCGAGGCGCGCCAATCGCTCAGTGGTTCGAAATCATTTGCCAGCGCCTTTGCTGCCGCCTCGAAACTCGCCGCTTCAAAGCGCGCCCCGACCAGCGCTGCCTCGGCCTTGGCCGCCCGCTTTGGCACCCCCGCCATGCCGCCAAAGGCCAGCCGCGCCGCGGTGATCGTCCCATCCTCGACCGTCACCGAAAACCCCGCCGCTACCGACGAAATATCCTCATCGCGCCGCTTGGAAATCTTGTATGCCGCCAGGTGCTGCCCCGCCGCCGTCCCTGGCACGATCACAGCCTCGACCAACTCGCCCTTGGCCCGGTCCTGCTTGCCATATTCGAGGAAAAACGCCTCCAACGGCAATTCCCGCCGCGCCGCACCCCGGCGCAAGACCAGCCGCGCGCCCAGCGCGATCAGAACCGGCGGTGTGTCACCAATAGGTGAGCCGTTGGCGATGTTTCCGCCGATGGTTCCGGCATTGCGCACCTGCCATCCCGCAATCCGGCTCCAATAAGCTGCCAGATGTGGATAAGCTTCAAGCAGCACCGGTGCCGCATCGCTATAACTTGCCCCGGCGCCAATCCGTATCTCGCTCTGCGACGCCTCGATCCCGCGCAATTCCTCAAGATGCCCGATGAAGATCGCCGGGGAAATTTCGCGCAGGAATTTCGTCACCCAAAGCCCCACATCCGTTGCCCCGGCTACAATGGTCGCTTCCGGATGCTCGGCATAGAGCGCCGCAAAATCATCCACATCGCCCGGCAGATATCCATCTGCAAGCTCTACTCGCGCCCCGTCGCGCAACCCTTCCAGCCGCGCCGCCACCTCGGCACGCTCGGCCACAAGCGCGTCGCCCGAAGGCACGCCATGCTCGCCCGCGCGCATCGCGGCGCGAATAATCGGCTCATAACCTGTGCAGCGACAGAGATTACCCTGAAGCGCCTCTTCTACCTGCACGTCACTCGGCGTCGGGTTCACCATCCACAGCGCATAAAGCGCCATCACGATGCCGGGCGTGCAAAACCCACATTGGCTGCCATGATGTTCGACCATCGCCTGCTGCACCGGATGCAATTCGCCATCCGCCCCGCGCATATGTTCGATGGTCACCACATGACAGCCATCCACCGTTGCCAGAAAGCGAATACAGGCGTTCACCGGTTCATAACGTAGCGCTCCGCCAACAAGCCGCCCCACCAACACGGTGCAAGCGCCGCAATCGCCCTCGGCACAGCCCTCCTTGGTCCCGGTCAGCCGCTGGTCCAGCCGCAGGAAGTCCAGCAGCGTGTCATGCGCCTTCACGCTCCCAAGGCGCATCTCTTTGCCATTCAGCAGAAACTGGATTTCAGATCGTGTTTTCATGTTTCAGTTTCCCATCACCAAACTGGCTTCTGCCTGACGCATAACCGCGCCCAATACGAAAATCGGCAAGACGAGCCATGAAAAATGCTAAGGCTGCGCGCCACGCCCATGAACCACTGAAAACCTATCAACACCTTCCGCGAATTCTTGAAAGTCGCAGCTCTTGCCAAAAACCATTCCAACAGAATACCACAACCTCCCCGCGTGTCCACGCATCAGGCCCAGCCACCCTTGCCAAACCTCAAAGGGTTTCCAGCCTGATCATTCCTTCATCATTCCGTCCCTTGTGACTTGCAATCGGCGGTCATATTATCTGACCGATTCAATCAAAGGCCCGTGAATGCCCTTCCGACCAATCCACCCCGAGAAGCTGTCTTCCGCCGTTGTACGCCAGATCGAGCTTCTGATTCTGCGCGGCATACTGCGTGACGGCGAGCGTCTGCCCCCCGAACGCGAGTTGAGCGAGCAACTGGGTGTGTCACGCCCCTCGCTGCGCGAAGCCATCTCCGAACTAAAGCATCACGGCCTTCTCTGTTCGCGTGCCGGATCGGGAATCTATGTCGCCGACGTGTTGGGCTCGGCCTTCTCGCCTGCGTTGGTTCGCCTGTTTGCCGCCCATGACGAGGCGGTGGTCGACTATGTATCCTTCCGCCGGGACATGGAAGGCGTGGCGGCGGAACGTGCTGCGCGCTGTGGCTCCGATCTCGATTTAAAAGTGATCGACGATGCCTTCAAACGGATGCAAAGCGCTCACGCCGCAGGCGATATCGAACTGGAGGCCGAATGCGACACCGCCTTTCACCTGGCCATCATCGAAGCATCGCACAACGTGGTGATGCTGCACATGATGCGCTCAATCTATGATCTCTTACGCGGCGGTGTGTTTTACAATCGCGCGCAGATGTATCTTCAACCCAACGCGCACGATGATCTCCTGGAACAGCATCGCGCGATCAATGACTCACTTCAGCGCCGCGATTGTATCGGCGCACGGGCCGCGATGGAACGGCATATGGACCGCGTTGAGGCCGCTCTGAAAGCCCAGCGCCGGACCGCCCATACCGATACCATCGCGCGCCAGCGTCTCGAGCATGAAAACGCACGGTAAGCGCACCTTGGGCGATACGGGCCGCGCTCTCAACCAATAGCAATCACCATAAACAAGAAAAACCCGGACACATACGGCCCGGGTTCTGCAATTTTCTGGGCTGGGCAATCCGCCCAACCATTCGCCAGCGGCTTAGTGCAGCTTAACCTGAACCTCGGAAATCGCGTCGTCGATCAGCTTGTTACCATCTGCGGCAGTCATCTGTTTGGCGATCACGTCTTTTGCGGCGGCCACCGAAATTGCAATCGCCTGATCGCGCACTTCCTTGACGGCCGAAGACTCTGCCGAAGCGATCTGATCCTTCGCCGCGGCCAAGCGGCGCGCGATCGAGATTTTCAGATCTTCCTTGGCTTGCTCTGATGCCAGCCGCGCTTCTTCCTTGGCGTGCTCAACGATCCGCTCGGCCTGCTCGGCCACTTCCTTTTGCTTGCGCTCATAGGACGCCAGAACGCTCTGGGCCTCCTCACGCAGCTTGCGGGCTTCGTTAAGCTCATCGCGAATGCCATCAGCGCGTTTGTCCAACATGCCGCCCAAAAGGCCGGGCACCTTGAGATAGATCAGAACGCCGATGAACAGAAAAAACGAGATCAGCACCACGAAGTTCGTGTTGGACAGCGAAAAGAACGGCCCGCTCGCAGCCAGCGCAGGGCTGGCGGCGAAAAGGGCTATCAATGTTGCAATACTGCGCATTTTCTTCACCCTTTCATCCGAGCGTTGATCGCTGCGGTGACAGCTTTGGCGTCGGCTTTGCCGCCCATCGCTGCTACGATCTCCTTGGTGGTATCCTTGGCGACGTCCTTGACAGCCGCCAGCGCACCAGCGCGGATTTCTTCGATCACCTTCGCACCTTCGGCGGCCTTCGCCGCGATCTCGGCATCCGCCTTGGCGATCTCGACGTCCAGCGCGGCCTGCATGTCCGCCTTGGCTTCACCAACGATCCGGTTGGCTTCAGCGCGGGCATCAGCCAGTGCCTTGTTATAAGCTTCTTCGGCCTCGACGGCTTTTTGTTTCAGCTCTTCGGCGGCCGCGATGTCATTGGTGATCGTGCCCTGACGCTCGGCCAGCACCGCTGCGATCCGCGGTAGCGCAACGCGCGACAGAATAAAGAAGATCACCACCAGAGTGACGACCAGCCAGAAAATCTGGTTGCCCATCCACTCGCCACAAAGCTGCGGCATGCCGATGGCACCACCATGCGAGTCTACGCATTTTCCCGCTTCTTCAAGTGCAAGCGGGCTGACGTGGTCGGCTGTTGCGGTTTCGGTTGCCATGTCGACGTTCTCCTCGAACCGGGATTACAACGGGTGGACCGCGCATTGGCGACCCACCCGAGCGTAAGGATGGTCCGTAAGGTTTAAACGGCGAACATCAGCAGAAGTGCGACGAGGAACGAGAAGATCCCCAGCGCTTCCGAGAACGCAATACCGATGAACATCGTTGCGGTTTGACCACCAGCTGCCGACGGGTTGCGCAGAGCGCCCGACAGGAAGTTACCAACCACGTGGCCCACACCAACAGCCGCGCCACCCATGCCTGTGCATGCGAGACCCGCGCCAATGTATGCGCCCATTTGTACGATATCGCCTTCCATAGTGTCTTCTCCTTACGTTGGAATTAGCTAGAATTCAGAGTTTCATGTGACGGGAGAACCCGCCGTCGTGTCGTAGAGCGGGCAACCAGCCCGCCCCTATAATCAGTGGTGCGGATGCAGCGCGTCCTTCAGGTAAACACAAGTCAGGATCGCAAACACATAGGCCTGGATGAACGCCACCAGCACTTCGAGAGCATAAATCGCCGAGATCGCAATGATCGCAAAGGGCGAGATCGCCAGCAGCGCCGCGAAGGCCGCGAAAACCTTGATCACCGCGTGTCCGGCCATCATGTTACCGGCAAGCCGGATCGAGTGGCTGACCGGGCGCACAAAGTATGAGATCACTTCGATCAGCGCCAGAACCGGGCGCAGCACCAGCGGCGCGCTCGAGATCCAGAAAACGCTCAGGAAACCCAAACCGTGCTTCCAGAAACCGATGATCGTGACTGACAGGAACACCGCCATCGCCATCACGGCCGTTACGGCGATGTGGCTTGTCGTGGTGAACGCGCCGGGAAGCAGGCCGAGGAAGTTGGAAAAGACGATGAAGAGGAACAGCGTCATGATGTAGGGAAAATAGCGCACGCCATCCTTGCCCGTAACATCTTCGACCATCTTGTAGATAAAGCCATACGCCAGCTCGGCAATTGACTGCGTCCGGTTCGGAACAACAGCGCGGCGCGACGTGCCCACAACCAGCAAAAGAACGATCCCGACAACCGTCAGCGCCAT
Source organism: Rhodobacteraceae bacterium LMO-JJ12 (assembly GCA_021555075.1). Lineage (NCBI taxonomy): Bacteria > Pseudomonadati > Pseudomonadota > Alphaproteobacteria > Rhodobacterales > Paracoccaceae > Rhodobacteraceae bacterium LMO-JJ12. The sequence goes on along the minus strand of JAKGBX010000002.1, from coordinate 638,545 downwards.
CCACAACGTCACATTGGTGATCGTGAAAATGCCCACCGGTCCGTCGCCAAACAGCGGCTTGACCATGAACTGGTCCATCGGGTGAAAAACCAGGCTCGAACCTTCTGCGGCGTCTGCGGTATTGGTCTCGGTGGCCACGTCCTCAAGTCCTCTCGTTGTCGTCGGGGCTTTCGCCCACATCCTGCGGGCTCTGGCCCATCTGTTCTGCCTGAAATTCCTGGGCCGTGCGCATCATCACGCGAACACCGGCCACAAACCCCAGCATTGTAAACAGCACCAGAAAGATCGGGATTGTCCCGAACAGGCTATCAAGCCCATATCCGATGCCAAAGCCGATCAAAACACCGGCAACCATCTCTATCACCATCCGCCACCCCTGCTGGGCCTTGGAATAATGCTCATCCTGGTGGCGGGCCGCTTCTTCGGCCTTTCTGGCCGCCGCGATCCGCGCTTCGAGCTGCTTCAGTCGCTCTTCGGGATCGGGTTCGGACACGGGCATTCCCCCACCTGACGATTGCGCCTTTGCTATGTTGGTGGCCGAATAGAGTCAAGCGCGCTGACTTGGCCCGCATTCTTGTCGTAAGACATTGGTTTTATGAGTATTTTTAGAAAGATAAAGCGAAGCGGCGCGACCGACACAAGCGCCGTTAGCGCTGACTCTGGCACAAGAGCATATTCAACCAAATGGTTGACGATTTCGCCCGTTCCTAGCAAATGGGCGCATGAGTGACACGCTTGATGCCAGTTTCGCCGCCCTTGCCGATCCGACCCGCCGGGCGATCCTGACCATGCTTCTTGAGGATGACATGGCGGTAACGGATGTCGCCGAGCCCTTCGAAATGAGCCTCGCCGCGATCTCCAAGCATCTCGCCGTCCTGAGCCGTGCCGGGCTGATCAGCCAGGAACGGCGCGGGCGGGTGAAGTGGTGCAAGCTCGAACCCGACGCGCTGCGCGCGGCCTCGGTCTGGATGCAGGGTTTCGGACAGTTCGAGCCGGTTAACCTCGACGCGTTCGAGAGGTTCCTCGCTGCCGAACTCGGCACGCAGGAAGTACAGGATGAAAATGCCGAAACCTCGTAATTTTGCCGATTTCTCCCAGATCCCCGCGCCCGATATCGACACGCTTCAAAATGCCACGATCGTGCCGGTGCGCGATGAAAAGGACCTGCCTTGCGGTGTGCTGCGCGCCGATGGCACGGTTTGCCAGAACGCCCGCACCATGTTGATCCGCCCTCGGCTCACCGCGCCGCCAGCCGCGCCCGACCCTGACGAGATCACCGAACTGGCGGGGCGTCATCTCTATGCCGGCGTGGCGCGGGTGCATTTCGGCCACTTCCTGACCGAGACGATTTCACGGCTCTGGGCGCTCGACCAACTGGAGCGACCGGTCGACAGCATCATCTTTCAGCCGATCTATCACCGCACGGCCAAGACCATGCTCAGCACCCCGCTGCGCCAGATTGTCGAGGTTCTGAGCGATGGCATACCGCTCCAGGCCTTCAACGGCCCGGTGCGCGCCGAGGAACTGGTGGTGCCCAGCCAAGGCGTCGGCCATTTCGGCTGGAGCACCGGCACGCCCGAGTTCCGTCATTTCGTGCGAAGCCGGTTCGAGGCCGCGTTCAGCGCCAACGGCCCCGAAAAGCTTTATATCTCGCGCGCCCGCCTGAAAAACGGCGACCGCCACCTCGATCAGGAGGATCAGATTGAGGAGATGATGATCGCCGCGGGCTACACCGCCTTTCATCCCGAACGCTTTTCGATCCACGAACAGGCCGCGCATTACCTCGCCGCGCGTGTGATTGTCGGCGGCGATGGTTCGGCCTTTCATTTCGCGGCTCATCTGTTGCAACCCGGCACCAAGGTCGGCCTGATCAAGCGGCGTCACTATACCGAGGTCTTTGCCGCCATCGCGGAACAGATCAAGGCGTTCGGCGATGTCGAACTCAGCACGCTGCACCCGCTGCTGCCCGCCGCCGAAGATGCCGAGAAACCGCCGATCAACCTGCATCGGCTGGAGCGCGCCCTGCGCTCCAAAGGGTTCCTGTGATCCACCCCGGCAATCCCCCCGCGCGCCTCAGTGCCCCTCATCCTTGAGCAGAATAAGCAGCGCCACCACCGTAATCACCACCCCGCCCAGCACCAACAGCGGCGGCACATCATGGCCCAGCGCGATCTCCCACACGATCACCCAGGAGGGCGTAAGATAGGTATAGGCCATCACCTTGGCCGAGGGCAGGCGCATGGTGGCAAACTGGACAAGAACGAAGGTGACGGCGCTGGCAAACACCGACACATAGATCAGAGTGATCCACACGATCCCCGGCAGAGCCGCCCAGTCTGTCGCCCAAATTTCGTTCCAGCCATAGGCCGTCACCACGACACAGCCCGCCACCAGCATGCCAAAGGTGAACACCACAGGCGGTTCGCCCCGGTTGAGCAGCCGCACCATCGGCGTATAGGCCGCATGGCACACGCAGCCCCAGAAATAGATCCATTCGCCCCGGCCAACTTCAAACGCCCATAACGATGCCCAATCGGCGCGAAAAATCACCCAAAGTGCCCCCATCGCCCCAAGGCTCAGCGCCAGCGCCATGCGCGGCGTCGTCACCTGTCGCAATATCACATAGCCAATCAGGGCCGATATCAGAGGTGTGAGCGTAAAGACCGCCGCTGCGGAAACCGGCGCAGCGGTTTTCAAACCCTCGAACATCAACACGAAGTAAGCGGCGAAAACGCCGCCCAGAACGACATAGCGCCAAGGCGCGCGCCATGATTGACGCGGCAGCCCGGTTGTGGCCATCGCGGCCACCCCCACCAACACCGCCGCCAGCAAAAAGCGCGGCGCGGTCAGTGCGGCAGGCGCAATATGAGGCGCCGCCATGGCACCCAGCGAAAACGACCCCGCCACCAGCGCAGAAAATACCAGCATCGCCAGATGCCCACCAAGATGACCGCTCAGGGGTCGCCCTGTTTCTCTTTCTCTCGCCGTGACTTCGCTCATGCCCCGCCCTGCTTTAGCCGCGCCTTGAGAAAGCCAACCAGCGCCTGCACCTTGGCCGTGCGATGCAGGTCCATATGGGTCACCAGCCAAAGCGCCGTTTCCCAGTCAGGCAGCGGTGCCATGACCTCTTGCAGATCCTCAAGCGCCAAGCCCTGCTCGCGCAGCATGAATCCGATTCCCGCACCGGCGCGCACCGCCTGCTGCTGTGCGCGCACATCCTCGGCACGAAAGGCGATATTCGCATCCGGCACCGCCTGTCGCAGCCATGCCATATAGGGCGCGCGTGAATCCAGGTTGTCGGAGCCAACGAAGTGATGCCCGGCCAACCCCTCGATCCCTTCTGGCATGCCATTGCGCTCCAGATAATCGCGGCTGGCAAACATCCCCATCACCAACCGCATCAGCGGTTGCACCACGTTATCGGGTTCTTCCGGTGCCTTCATGCTGGCCCGCAGCGCCACATGCGCTTCGCCATATTCCAGCCGGAACACCCGGTCGCTTGCCAAAAGCCTTACCACAAGGCCGGGATAGGCCTGCTGAAACTCGGCCAGAAGCGGCGCCAGAAGCACCGTCACCTCGGCCAGCGCCGTCACCACCAATTCGCCCGAAACTTCCTCGCCCCTCCCCCGCAACCGTCCGGCAAGCTGGGAAAACTGATCGTCGGTCGCGCGCGCCACCTGCATCAGATCAAGCCCGGCCTCGGTCGGGGTATAGCCGCGCGCGTGGCGCTGAAACAGCTTCACGCCCAAACGCCCTTCAAGCGCATCTATATGGCGGATCACCGTGGCATGATGCACCCCCAGCACACTGGCAGCGCCGCTGACCGTTCCGGCCCGCGCCACCTGATAGGCTGTTCTGATCTCGTCCCAATTGTCCAAAGCTTCGCGTACCATCTCACAGTTTCACCCCATCCTTGGTCATCTGTTGAAAAATGCAAAGACGAAATTCGCTCTGCGCTGCCTTTTGCTGACATTGCCTTTTGCTGACATTACAGTGGACTCATGAAAGTTCGCCGCAACACCCCCGACCTGTTGATCGTCGAAGACACCCCCTGGCTCTTCGGCCTGATGATCACGGGTTTCATCCTGGTGTTCTGCGGCATCGGCTTGGGCCTGATGTTTTCCGGTGAATGGATGGGCCTCCTCTTCTTCTTTTTCGGCGGCGGAATAGGCCTTGTTGCGTTCTGGGCCTTCGTGCGCCGTGTGCAGGTGGTGTTTCACCGCCCCGGCGGCTGGATCGAGATCCGCCGTGCCAACATCTTTAGCAAGCTCAAATCACGCTATGATCTCGCAGGCGTGCAGAGCGCCCAGGTCGAGACCACGCACAGCGACAAAGGCACACTCTTCCGCGTCGCGCTCATCATCGAATCCGGCGGCGTGAGCGGCAGCAAACCCCTGACCATGGCCTACAGCAATATCGGCGACCCCAAAGGAGTCGCCGCAACGATCAACACCTGGCTCGAACGGCCGCTAACCGGCTGAACGCCCCGCAGTTCGCGGCGCGTCGCCCCGCAAGGCTTGACTCTGCGCCGTCTGCGGCCTAAAGCCTCCCGGCATTCCGGAGGTTCTCAGGCTTCCGGTCCCATGGGCATTGTCCCGGGATCGCCCCTCGTCAGCGCGTTGCGCCCACGGGGGCAATTCACGTTTGGGAGTTTGCGCATTCGCCGCCCCGTCCCCACATGGGCAGGGCAAAGAGGTAACTAAGGTCGAAGGAGACCGCGATGTTTGAAAACCTGTCAGAGCGCCTCTCCGGCGTCTTCGACCGCCTGACCAAACAGGGCGCGCTCTCCGAAGACGATGTGAAAACCGCCCTGCGCGAGGTTCGCGTCGCCCTGCTCGAAGCCGACGTTTCGCTTCCTGTCGCGCGCGACTTTGTCAAAAAGGTTCAGGAAAAAGCCACCGGCCAAGCCGTCACCAAATCGGTCACACCGGGCCAGCAGGTCGTCAAGATCGTGCACGATGCCCTCATTGATGTGCTCACCGGCGACGAAGACCCCGGCACGCTCAAGATCGACAACCCGCCCGCCCCGATCCTCATGGTCGGCCTGCAAGGTGGCGGTAAAACCACCACCACCGGTAAACTCGCCAAACGCCTGAAAGAGCGTGACGGCAAGAAGGTTCTGATGGCCTCGCTCGACATCTATCGCCCCGCCGCAATGGACCAGCTCGCCATTCTCGGCACCCAGATCGGTGTCGACACCCTTCCTATCGTCAAGGGGCAAAAGCCGCTCGACATCGCCAAACGCGCCAAGCAACAGGCGGCAATGGGCGGCTATGACGTCTACATGCTCGACACCGCCGGGCGGCTGCAAATCGACGAAGTTCTGATGAGAGAGGTCGAAGAAGTCTCGGCCGCCATCAATCCGCGTGAAACCCTTCTGGTGGTCGATGGTCTCACTGGTCAGGTCGCCGTCGAAGTGGCCGAAGAATTCGACGCCAAGATCGGCATCACCGGCGTGGTCCTCACCCGGATGGACGGCGACGGTCGCGGCGGTGCCGCCCTTTCCATGCGTGCCGTGACCGGCAAACCCATCCGCTTCGTCGGCCTGGGCGAAAAGATGGACGCGCTTGAGACGTTTGAACCTGAACGCATCGCAGGCCGAATCTTGGGCATGGGCGATATCGTTTCGCTGGTTGAAAAGGCTCAACAAACCATCGAGGCCGAACAGGCCGAGAAAATGATGAAACGGTTCCAGAAGGGCCGCTTCAACATGAACGATCTCAAGATGCAGCTCGAACAGATGCTCAAGATGGGCGGCATGGAAGGCATCATGGGCATGATGCCCGGCATGAACAAAATGGCCAAACAGGTCGAACAGGCCGGGTTTGACGACAAGATCCTCAAACAGCAAATCGCCCTGATCCAGTCAATGACCAAGATCGAGCGCGCCAACCCCCAGATCCTTCAGGCCTCGCGCAAGAAACGCATCGCCAAAGGTGCCGGACTCGATGTCTCCGATCTCAACAAGCTTCTCAAAATGCAGCGCCAGATGGGCGACATGATGAAGAAAATGGGCAAGATGGGCAAAGGCGGCATGCTCAAACAAGCCATGAAAGGCATGTTCGGCAAAGGTGGCAATCCCGCCGATATGGCCGCCGGCATGGACCCCAAAGCACTCGAACAGGCCGCCCGCGCAATGGGCAAAGGTGGCGGCATGCCCGGTCTCGGCGGCGGCGGTGGCCTGCCCCTGCCCCCCGGTCTTTCCGGTCTCGGCAAAAAGAAATAGGCTGATGCTTCATCTTGCCAAAAATATCCCCGCCGGAGGCTCCCTGCCTCTCCCCCCGCACATCGCGGGCAGGGAAAGCGCGCGCGCATGACCAGCTTCACAATCCCCACGTTAGAGACCGAGCGCCTGTTCTTGCGCGCCCCGCGTGAGAGCGACTTTGAAGCCGAACGCGATTTTTACGCCTCCGAGGCTTCGCATTTCGTTGGCGGACCGAAACAGCCACATGAAGCCTGGCGCAGCCTTGCGATGCTGGCGGGCCACTGGATGCTGCGCGGCTATGGCTTCTGGGCGCTCGAGGACAAGTCAAGCGGCACCTACCAGGGCCGCGTCGGCCTGTGGTTTCCCCATGGCTGGTATGAACGCGAAATCGGCTGGACCCTGATGCCCCACGCCACCGGCAAGGGCTATGCCACAGAAGCGGCGCTGGCCGCGCGCGCGCATGCCTATGACATTCTGGGCTGGGACACGGCGATTTCCCAGATCGACCCGGCCAATGAGCCGTCCAAATCCGTTGCTCGCCGCCTCGGTGCCAGCTTTGAAACCACCTATGAAGACCCTGCTTACGGGCTGATCGAGATCTGGCGCCACCTCGCGCCCGCAGATCTCGAAAACGGCGGCATGGAGGCCTATGCCTGATGAATGTCGCCATCTCTCATACCGCAGATATTCCTGTGCTGGAAACCCAGCGCCTGATCCTCAGCGCGCCGGAATCCGAGGATTACCCCGATTTCAAGGCGACGTTTTCCTCCTATCGTTCGCGCTTCATGGGCGGACCGCTGAACAGCTACGAAACCTGGATGCTCTACGCCGCCGAAATCGGCCATTGGCATATTCGCGGCTATGGCATGTGGATGATTCACGAAAAGGCGACCGGCGATACCCTCGGCATGGCTGGCGGCTGGATGCCGGCGAAATGGCCCGAACGCGAAATCGCCTGGATCATCTGGCCCGACAAAGCCGGCCATGGCTACGCGCTCGAAGCCACCCACGCCGCGCGCAACTATCTCTATAGCAAGCTCGGATGGGATGGCGCCGTCAGCTATATCGACCCCAAGAATCTCGACAGCATCCGTCTCGCCGAACGGCTGGGCGCGGTCAAGGACGCGGACGCGCCCACCATCGACGGCTCGGACGCGGTCTATCGCCACCCATCCCCGGCGGTACTCAGCAACAGCCAGATCGCCCATGGCATCGAGATGGAAATCGCCAATTACATCGACCCGCTGTTCAAACCGAAAGGATGGGCGATTGACTGATCCCGTGACAAGAGCCGCCAACCTGCTGAAGGAACACCGCGCCTCGATTGACCGCCTTGACGCGATTCTCGTCTATACTCTGGGCGAGCGGTTCAAACACACCCAGGCCGTGGGCAAGCTCAAGGCCGAACATGATCTTCCCCCCTCCGATCCGGCCCGCGAAGCGGATCAGATCGCGCGGCTGGAGCAACTGGCGGTTGACGCCGATCTCGACCCGGAATTTGCCCGCAAGTTCCTCAACTTCATCATCGCTGAAGTCATTCAGCACCACCAGCAACACCAATCTTAACCCAAATGCAGGGTGCACATCCTGCGCACCTTACAGACCCATGAACAGGAGAATTACACAATGGCTATGAAAATCCGGCTCGCCCGCGGCGGTTCCAAGAAACGTCCCTTCTATCGCATCGTTGCGGCCGACAGCCGCATGCCCCGCGATGGCCGCTTCATCGAAAAACTGGGCACCTACAACCCGCTGCTGCCCAAAGACAGCGAAGAGCGCGTGAAAATGGATATCGACCGCGTGAAATACTGGCTCGGCGAAGGCGCCCAGGTCACAGACCGCGTCAGCCGCTTCCTTGAAGCCGCCGGCGTGATCGAGAAGAAAGAGCGCGCCAACCTGAAAAAAGGTAAGCCCGGCAGCAAAGCCGTGGCCCGCGTGGAAGAGAAAGCCGCCAAGGCCGCCGCTGCCTCCGAAGCTCCGGCTGAAGAGCCCGAAGCCGAAGCAAGCGCCGAGTAATCGTCGCGTTCTCCCCGCGTTTGCGCGGGGTGCGCAAAACTCTGGTCCGGGCGGCACGATTTCGCCCGGATCATCCCCATGCAACCGGAGCTTCTGACATGGAAGATCGCATTTGCGTCGGCGCCATCGCAGGCGCATTCGGAGTTAAAGGCGAGATACGTCTCAAAAGCTTTACCGTGACCCCCTCAGATATTGCCCAATACAGCCCGCTGTCAGACGAAGCGGGCGCGCGCAGCTTTGCAATCATCCTTGACCGCCCGGTCAAGGGCGGTTTTGCCGCGCGGATAGACGGCATTTCCACCAAAGAGCAGGCCGATGCGCTGAAAGGCACACGGCTCTTTGCACGGCGCGAATTGCTGCCTTCTCTGCCCGATGACGAATTCTACCATGCCGATCTGATCGGTCTGAGCGTTCTTGACACCGGCGGCAAAGATCTGGGCAAGGTCAAATCCGTGCTCAATCACGGTGCCGGTGACCTTCTGGAAGTCCAGAGCCCGGGACAACAGGACACCGCTCTCTTGCCCTTCACCCGCGCGGCGGTGCCTACGGTCGATCTCGCTGCGGGCCGGATCATCGCGGATCCCCCGGATGGCATTTTCTGAGACGGCAATTCAGTTGAGCGCCTTGCGGCGCACAGGTTTTGATTGATTGGGGCTCTGCCCCAAGCCCCGGGATATTTCCGGCAAGATGAATGACAGGCGCGGTCCGGCTGTCTCAGGCAAGCACGCCGCTGTCAGATGCTCACGCCTGCCTTGCCGTCCTGGCTTGGAAACAGCCGGTTCATCGGCACTGAACTTCCGTCGCTCTGCACGATCCGTACATGTCGGCGGCGCATCTCTCTCGGCTCGGTCACCCCAACGGAATGGGCGATGGTTTCAACCTCGGTGATGATCGACCTGGCATAGCGTGCGACGCGTTCATCCTTCTCTTCCACCACAAGGCCGCGCTGCAACCTCGGGTCATGCGTGGTGATGCCCGTCGGGCAGGTGTTGCGATTGCATTTCAACGCCTGGATACAGCCAAGCGAAAACATGAAGCCGCGCGCCGACGTCACGAAATCGGCGCCCGCACAGATTGCCCAGGCCACGTCACCGGGGTTGATCAGCTTGGCCGATGCGATGATCCGGATACGATCCTGAAGCCCGTGCCGGTCGCGCAGATCGACGATCCGCGGCAGCGCATCACGGATCGGCATGCCCACCAGATCCATAAGCGTCATCGGGGAAGCACCGGTGCCGCCCTCGCCGCCGTCAATGGTGATGAAATCCGGCGCGCTTTCAGGGCCGCGCGCATTGATCTCCTGAAAGAAGCCCAGCCAGGGGTCGCGTGATCCCAGCACCGTCTTGAACCCCACCGGCCGGCCCGTGATCTCGCGAATATGGGCGATCATATCGAGAAGATCGCCCCAATCGTCGATCTCGCCGTGGCGGTTGGGCGAAATCGACGCCTTACCCGCTTCGATCCCGCGGATTTCTGCGATCTCGGAGCTGACCTTCTCGGCGGGCAGAATGCCGCCTTTGCCAGGCTTGGCCCCCTGCGCCAGCTTCAACTCGAACATCTTCACATGCGGGTTTTCCGCGATCTGGCGCAGCTTGTCGTCATCCAGCGCGCCGTTGGCGTCACGCACGCCGTATTTCGCCGTGCCGATCTGGAACACCACATCACAGCCCCCTTCGAGGTGGAACGGGCTTAGGCCGCCTTCTCCGGTGTTCATCCAGATGCCCGCACGCGCCGCGCCCCGACTGAGCGCGCGCACCGCCGGACGGCTAAGCGCGCCATAGCTCATGCCTGATATGTTGAAGATCGACTTGGCCATATAGGGCAGCGCCGCATGCGGCCCGATCATCATGGGTTTCGTCTCGGCATATTGCTCGGCCAGGGGCGGAAAGGCTGCGTTCATGAAAATCGGTGTGCCCGGCAGGCCGAGGTTGCGGGTCGAGCCGAAAGCGACAGTGTTGCTCTCGCCTTCCGAGGCACGCTCCACCCAATCGCGTTGGGCCCGGTTGAATGGCATTTCCTCGCGGTCCATGGCAAAGAAATACTGGCGGAAAAACTCGCCCAGATCGGTGAACAAGTGACGAAACCGCCCGATCACAGGATAGTTGCGCCGGATCGCATCCTCGCGCTGCGAGCGGTCGATCGCGAAAAGCACCACCACCGTGAGCGCAACCAGCCCAATCACCATCACAAAGAGCATTACCAGCACATTGAAAGCCAGCGCCGTGAAACCCATGGTATAGTCCTCTTTTGATATCCCAAGCATTTCCTCTTAACCCGAGACAGGGATAAGTGGAAACGCCGCGCAACAGATACATGTGTGGGCACCTCGAGAAAAACTCGGGTTTCAAGTTTATCTCGAAACGCTTTATCATTGGGTCATCCGCCCGCGCGGGGTCACCGCGGGGTCACTCTGCGGCGGATGCTCCGGCGGGGCAAGCCGCCAGTCACACCTGAAGGGGGGAACCGATATGAGACATCTGGCCCTGGCCGTTTTCGCCATGTTCTTCGCAGCTGCCGCAATGGCGGATGAGATGATTTCCTATACCACCGATGAAAGCTTTGAAGATGTCGTCTTCGGGCTTGAAAATGCCATCGTCGATGCCGGGCTGGTGGTGGATTCGGTGTCGCACACCGGCGCCATGCTGGAACGCACACGCGCCGATCTCGGCTCTGAGGTGAAAATCTTCGAAAACGCCGACATCTATTCCTTCTGCTCCGCCGCCGTCTCGCGCCGGGTGATGGAAGCCGACCCGATGAACGTGGTCTTTTGCCCCTACAATATCTTCGTCATCCAGATGCCGGACGATGCCAAGGTGACTATTGGCTTTCGCAAATTCCCCGAAGGACCGATGAAGGAAGTCGAAGCCCTGCTTGACGGAATCGCTCAAAGCGCAATTGGCGAAAACTGAACTTCTGCCGCTCCGATCTCTGCATAATTTTCAGGATTTGACCACATTTTCTATCGGCGCGGGCGCCGATTTCATTTTCACAATCCTGGTGAGTGGATAAAGAAAATACCCGCCGATTTGAAATCGGCGGGTATTATTTCTTTGACCTGTTGGAAGGCTTAATGCACGACGGCATCCTCGGGCGGCGTGCGGTTTGAACTGCCCACGCGATCCCCGATGATGAGCCCTTCGGGCCCGGCGCTCACCTCGATGGTTGACCCATCCAAAATGTCGCCCGCCAGAAGCGCTTCGGCCAACGGATCCTGCAACGCCCGCTGGATCACCCGCTTCAGCGGCCGCGCACCGAATACCGGATCATAGCCCTCATCAGCCAGCCATTTCTTGGCCGACTCATCAAGCTCGATCCCGATCTTGCGCGCTGCCAGCCGCTTGGCAAGCCGCGCCAGCTGGATATCGACAATCCCGTCCATATCGCCCCGGCTCAGCCGGTCGAAAATGATGGTTTCGTCCAGCCGGTTGAGAAACTCGGGGCGGAAATGTGCCCGCACCGCGTCCATCACATCACGCTTGGCATCGCTGGCATCGGCTGTCTCGGGCAATTGGCTCAGCGCCTGCGCCCCGAGGTTGCTGGTCAGGATGATCAGCGTCTGCTTGAAGTCAACCGTGCGGCCATGGCCATCGGTCAGCACGCCGTCGTCCAGAACCTGCAACAGCACGTTGAACACGTCCGGATGCGCCTTTTCAACCTCGTCGAACAGCACGACCTGATAAGGCCGACGCCGCACCGCTTCGGTCAGCACACCCCCCTCGTCATAACCGACATAGCCCGGAGGGGCGCCGATCAGACGGGCAACCGAATGTTTTTCCATGAATTCGGACATGTCGATGCGAACCATCGCATTGTCGTCATCAAACAGGAACTCGGCCACCGCCTTGGTCAGCTCGGTTTTCCCCACACCTGTCGGCCCGAGGAACAGGAACGAGCCCAGCGGGCGGTTTTCGTCGTTGAGACCCGCACGCGCCCGGCGCACCGCATTGGCTACCGCCTTCACGGCGGCGTTCTGACCAATCACGCGCTTGTGCAGATTGGCTTCCATGCCCAACAGCTTGTCGCGTTCACCTTCCAGCATCTTGCCGGCCGGTATACCGGTCCAGCGTTCGACGACCTGTGCGATCTGTTCGGGGCGCACGGCCTCTTCCACCATCACGCCATCGGCGCCGACACTTTCGGCCTCGCCAAGCTGCTTTTCAAGCTGCGGAATAACGCCATAGGAAAGCTCACCCGCCTTCGCCAGATTGCCCTCGCGCTTGGCGATGTCCAACTCGGCGCGTGCCCGGTCCAACTGCTCCTTGAGATCACGTGCAAGGCCCAGCTTGTCGCGCTCACCCTGCCATTTCGCGGTCATCTCGGCGGATTTGTCCTGAAGATCGGCCAGTTCCTTTTCCAACGTCTCAAGCCGATCCTTGCTGGCCTGATCGTCTTCAAGTTTCAGCGCCTCGACCTCGATCTGCATTTGCAGGATATTACGGTCAAGCTGGTCCAGTTCTTCGGGTTTGCTGTCCACTTCCATGCGCAGACGGCTCGCCGCCTCGTCCATCAGGTCAATCGCCTTGTCCGGCAAGAACCGGTCGGTGATATAGCGATGCGACAGCGTCGCCGCCGCCACAAGGGCAGCATCCGAGATCCGCACACCATGGTGCAGCTCATACTTTTCCTTGATGCCGCGCAGGATCGAAATGGTATCTTCCTCCGTCGGCTCCTCGATAATCACCGGCTGGAAGCGCCGCGCCAATGCCGCGTCTTTCTCGACATACTTGCGGTATTCATCCAGCGTGGTGGCACCGATACAATGCAATTCCCCACGCGCCAGCGCCGGCTTGATCAGGTTGGCAGCGTCCATCGCACCATCCGACTTGCCCGCGCCCACCAGCGTGTGCATCTCGTCGATGAAAAGAATGATTTCCCCGGCCGCATCCGTGACCTCGTTGAGAACTGCCTTAAGCCGCTCCTCGAACTCACCGCGATACTTCGCGCCTGCGATCAAAGCGCCCATATCCAGCGCCATCAGCGTCTTGTTGCGCAAGGATTCCGGCACGTCGCCGTTGACGATGCGCAGCGCCATGCCCTCGGCAATCGCGGTTTTACCCACGCCCGGTTCCCCGATCAGCACCGGGTTGTTCTTGGTCCGGCGCGACAGAACCTGCATCGAACGACGAATTTCCTCGTCACGCCCGATAATGGGGTCAATCTTGCCCTCACGCGCCGCTTCAGTCAGATCGCGGGCGTATTTCTTCAACGCGTCATAGCCTTCCTCGGCGCTCGCTGTGTCGGCCGTGCGCCCCTTGCGCACATCATTGACCGCCGAATTCAGCGCCTGCGCGTTTACCGCCCCGGCTTCCAAGGCGTCCTTGGCCCTGGATTTCACCATGCAAAGCGCCATCAACAGGCGTTCGACCGGCACGAATGAATCCCCGGCCTTCTTGGCGATCTTCTCGGCCTCGTCCACCACCTTCACAAAGGCGTTGTCCATATAGACCTGCCCGGCATCGCCGCTCACCTTGGGGATCTTGCCAATCGCCAGATCCACGGCCTCGGCCACGCGTTCTGGCGCGCCGCCCGACGCCTTGATCAGATTGCTCGCCAGCCCCTGATCGTCGTCCATCAATGCTTTCAACAGATGTTCAGGCAACAGACGCTGATGGTCTTCGCGCATCGCAATCGTTTGTGCCGCCTGAATAAAACCGCGCGACCGCTCGGTGAACTTCTCCAAGTTCATGTGCTCTCTCCTATTACAAGCTCTCCCGTGTGGCGCACCCTTCTCAAAGGCATACGTCGGTCGGGAACCTCTGAAATCTAGATGGGAGGCAAATTCACTGCCTTCAAGATGACATGTGCGAATTTTCGCACGTGTTTACACATTTTTGTGACATCCCTTTGGAACAATGGGCCTGCACCCCAAGTTATCCACAGGAAGGCGAACATGCCTTCGAGCAGATGGAGAAGACCCATGCAGACGGAAAAGCTTCAGATTGCCGATATCCGTTACAACCCCGAGCGCGCCGGTTTCGAAGCCTTGGTAACGGTGCACGAGAATGGCTATGCCACACACTACCCGGCCTATCTCTCTGCGCCCCTACAGGCCGATTTCGATATGATCTCGCGCGGCCTCACCAACAAGGCTCTGGCTGCACATCGCTCCCGCCGCCCCGGCATGCGCATGCAACTGCGCCCTCTGGTGCCCCAGTCAGAAGCGCCCTACCCCATGGCCGCCTGACAACCCCGTATCTGTAGGGTGGGGACTGAACCCACCCTACACGCAAGCGACTGGACCAGCGCGCGCCGCCGCCCCATACTCGCGTCATGTCAAAGCTCGCCGATATCCGCGCCCGTTCCCGCCTGCCCGACCTTTTCGAGGGACAGCTACAGCATCTTGGCATCGCCTTCCTGATGACCCTCGGCGCTTTCTCACTCCTGCGCGATACTCCCGGCGCAAGCCTCTTTGGCATCACCGCCGTGACATGGGCCAAGACCGCCATCATCCTCGCCGTGATCCACCAGATCATCGTCGCCATCGTCTTTCGCCTTCAACTTCACCGAACTTCAACTTCACCGAAACTGGCTGACCGAGCGTTTTGGCGAACGCGACATGACCGTCTGGGCAATGATCTTCCTGCCGCTTCTTGTGGCCCGCCCGCTCCTGGTCATCGCCACCGGCTGGGCCGATACGGCGCTGATCACCGGCATTGAAACCATCGAAGTCGTGATTGCCCTTGCCCTCCTCGCCCTTGCGGCCTGGGCGCTGCATTCCACGCTGGTCTATTTCACAATCCCGCGCGCCCTCGGTGGCGATCATTTTCGCGATCACTATGCCGAGATGCCGCTCGTGACCAAAGGTATCTTCGAATTCACCCGAAACGGCATGTATGGCGTTGCCTTCCTCAGCCTCTGGGGCATCGCGTTTTTCTTCGGGTCGTGGAATGCGCTTATCGTCGCGCTGTTCCAACACGCCTATGTCTGGGTCCACATGTATTGCACCGAGAAACCCGACATGGAATGGATCTATGGCACAAGGGGTCACCTAACTCCCCTGCGCGAAGCCGATCCCGCCCCATAAGCTGCGCGCCCGGCGCATCGCCCTTGCCTTCGCGATATCCCCCTGCCAAAAGCGGCCAAATCCAAGGAGTCCGCCGATGTCCCTCGCCCCCGCCGATGACCGCCTGATCGTCGCCCTCGATGTCCCCAACGCCCTTGAAGGTCTCGCGCTGGCCGAAAGCCTCGGCGACGCGGTATCCTTTTACAAGATCGGCCTTGGCATGCTCACCGGCGGCGGATTGGCCCTCGCCAATGAGCTTAAGGAGGAACACGCCAAGCGCATCTTCCTCGATATGAAGTTGTTTGATATCGGCGCAACGGTCGAAGCGGCAGTGCGCGGACTGGCCCAGTTCGATCTCGACTTCCTCACCGTGCACGGCGATCCGCAAGTGGTGCGCGCCGCCAAGGAAGGCGCCTCTGGCAAGGATCTCAAGATCCTCGCCGTCACCATTCTCACCTCGCTTGACCGCGCCGATCTCGACGCTGGCATGATCCGGCCCGGCGACATCACCGAGATCGTGACCGAACGCGCCGAACGCGCCTTCGAGGCCGGAGCCGACGGGGTCATCGCCAGCCCGCATGAGGCCGCCGTGATCCGCGCCCTGCCCAATGCGGCGGGCCGCCTGATCGTCACCCCCGGCGTGCGCCCCACCGGCGCCGACAGCGGCGATCAAAAACGCATCGCCACCCCGGCAAAGGCCCTTGCCGATGGCGCCAATCACATCGTCATCGGTCGCCCCATCTGGCAGGCCCCCGACCCGCGCGCCGCCGCTCAGGCGGTGCTGGCCGAAATGGGCCGGGTCTAAAGGCGCAGCCGCTCTACCTCGCGTGCCATATCCTCGGCCAGCTCGGCAAAGTCGCTGCCATCCATGCCCTGATGCACGGCAAGTCGCAGCGCCGCGACATTCGTCTGAAACCGCCGCGCCAGCCGCTCGGGGTCGGCGGTATCGGGCAATTCTCCGCTCGCGCGGGCCTTGCGAAATGCCTCCGCAAACTCTGCCTGCATCGCCGCAAGATAGACGCGGGTCACCTCGGCAATTGCGGGTTCGGTGGATTGCGTGTCCACTAAGGTTTTCGTCAACATACAGGCCCTGCGGTTCGCATCTTCGGGGCCCATCCGCGCATAGGCGCGAAAGTGATCGGCCAACGCGCCCAAAGCCGAGTCCGCCTGCGCCACCTGATCGCGAAACCCTTGTCGCGACCGCTCAAAATACCGTTCCAGCGCAAGCAGATAGAGCGACTCCTTGTTGTTGAACGCCGCATAGATACTGCCCGGCTTCATCGCCAGCGCCGCCTCAAGATCCTTGAGCGAAGTTGCATGAAAGCCCTTCTCCCAAAACAGCGTAAGCGCAGCATCCAGAGCCGTATCGCGGTCATAAGGCGCGGCGCGCGCCATATCAGACGGCCTCCTTCGCCAACTGGGTCAGGATCTGGCTATAATTTTCCACGCCCTGCGCCCCGGTGACAAGATGCTGACGCTCAAAGACCACCGCCGGAACGCCGCGAATGCCCTGCTGTATCCAGAAATTCTCGGTTTGGCGAACGTCACCTGCAAACCGTTGATCCTCAAGCACCGCCAGAGCCTCGTTCCGGTTCAGACCGATTTCCGAAGCCACGTCGGCCAGAACCGCAATGTCAGACAGATCGCGCCGATCCGTGAAATGGGCGGAAAACAGGGCCATTTTCAGGTCATGCTTGCGCCCCTGCGTATCGGCCCAATGCAGCAATTGATGGGCGTTGAACGTGTTGTGCATGCGCATGTCCGCACTGAACTGAAAATCAAACCCCAGCGTGTCACCCAGCGCCGTCATCTGTGCGCGGCTTTGCTCGGATTGCTCGGGCGTCGAGCCATATTTTTCGACGATATGCTCGCGCATGTTCTGCCCTTCGGCTGGCATTTCCGGGTTCAGCTCAAATGGGTGCCAGTGGATCTCGTGCGGTGTGCCCGTCGCCTCCAACGCCTGCGCCAACTGGCGGTATCCAATGATGCACCATGGACACATCACGTCAGACACGATGTCGATCCTCAGGGGGGAAGTATTCGTCATATCACGCGCTCCTGTCATGCCGTGCGTTGTTGTGGATGTTGCGACCGCCACGCGGCCAACAATACCCAAAGATAAGTGTTACAGGCGCCGCCCGCCACCGGTCGCGCCCAAATCGCGCCCGAAACCGGCCAATCACCCTCCCTAGCCCGATGCCGCCCCGCAGGGCGGCAACGCCAGAATATCAAAATCCCAGTGCCGAAAAGGTCTCACTCGGCCGCAACTGCGCTCCGCTCCCAGGCAAACTTCTGGAACACCGTATCGACAGGTGTCTGCGCGAAGTGGTTGGTGTAATTCGACATCACCTTCTGCGACACGCCCAATATGACCTCGAGAATGTTGCGGGTATCAAACCCGGCATCCAGAAATGCCTGCGTGTCCTCATCGCTCACGAAACCACGGTTGCGCACGACCTGAAGGGTGAAATCGCGCAGCGCTTCCAGCTTGGCCGTGGGCAAAGGTGTCTCGTTGCGCAGCGCCTCGGTGATGGCGTCATCCACCTTCATCATTTTGGCGATACCGGTATGCGCGGGCACACAATAATGACAGTCTTGCTCAACGTTTACCGCCTGCCAGACCACGGTTTTTTCTTCGTCAGTCAGGCTGGTTGCCATGAACTGCTGGTGGGCAAAGCTATAGGCCGCCAACAATTCGGGCGCATCGGCCATCGTGCCATGCAACCCCGGAATGCGACCGTTGTTTTTCAGCGATGTCTCAAGCAGCGGTTTGCCGGCCTCGGGAGCAGTTTCAATAGTGTGAATGGGAAAAGTAGCCATGATGATTTCCTAAGCGTTGTGGGGTGGGCCTATCTGCCCTGCCACCTGCCTAGGCTTATTTGAGCGATCACTCAATGCTTGATTTGAGCAATCACTCAAACGTGAGTTTCGCCGCCCATGATCCCGCCGCCCATGATCCGGCTCACCTGCCCCTGCCTGTCATTCCTCGTTGATATCCTTGTCCCAGAGCTTCTTCTGCCCCTTGCGAACGCCCTCCATCCTGCGCAGCACCAGCCACGCAATCAGCGAGGCAACCGCGAAGATCAACAGCGTCATCGACACCGATGTGGTCAGCGTCGCCGCGACAGAGCCGCCCAACGCCAGCAGCACCCCCACCACGACGGCACCCACGGCGAACCCCAGAAAGATGAAGCCGGGGGCAAACACTTCCAGAATGCCCAGAACGATACCGCCCGCGACCCAGACCCACCACACGTCCCAAGTCATCCGCGCGATCCCTTCAGCATATTGAACGCATCGCCAAACGCATCGAGCACATTGGTCGGCAACAACACGGTCTGCTTGCCCGCGCCTTCACCCACCTTGACCAGCGCCTCCACCTGCTTCAGCGCCACCTGATACTGCGCCGCTTCAAGCCCGTTCGCAGCAATCGCCTCGGCCACAACCCCGGTGGCATAGGCCTCGGCGTCCGCCGAAATCCGGCGCGCCTTGGCCTTCTGCTCTGCTGCATAGAGCTCGGCATCGGCATTCAACTCGATGGCCCGCTTCGCACCCTCGGCCCGCGTCACCGCGGCACGGCGCTCGCGCTCGGCGTTCAACTGCTGCAACATCGCATCGCGCGTCTGCGTATCAAGGTTCACATCCAGAATCTCGGCGCGGGTGACTTCAATGCCCCAGTTATCCACCGCATCCGCCACCTGCTGCTTGATCTGGCTGATCAATTGCTGGCGGTTACTTTGCACCTCGTCCAATTCCATCTCACCGATCCCGGCCCGCACAATCCCGGCCACGGTCGTCGCAATCGCCGCATCCACATCACGGATCCGGTAAACCGTCTTTTCCGGCTCCAGAATGCGGTAAAACACGCTGGTTTCCACTTGCACCAGAACGTTGTCCTTGGTGATCGCGTCTTGATTTGCCGATGGCAGCTGACGCTCCAGAATGGAAATCTTGTGCCGCACCTTGTCGAGAAATGGCACGATAAAGTTGATCCCTGGCCCCAGAACCGCGCGCAACCGGCCAAACCGCTCAACCACATGTTTTTCCGATTGCGGCACGATCCGCACACCAAGAAAAATGCAAACAATTATAAATACCGCCAGAAGCAGCAGAACGACGTTCCCGTTCGCCACTTCGTTGATAATCTCTTCAGGAGTCATAGAAAGAACCTCGCTTCCAACATACGCCCGGTATATTGAGGCTCCCGCTCGAAAAGGAAAGCGCAAACGCGCCCGCGTTTGCCCTTCGGCGCCGATTGCTCGCGCGCGGCATCGGGCGTATCGTGGCGCCATGCCCGCCCTTTGCCGCTCCTGTCTGCACGAATTTGAGTCCGGCACCCGCTGCCCGGTCTGTGCCGGTCCGCGCGTGGTGGCGCATCCCGAACTGTTCGACCTTTCGATTGCCCATATGGATTGCGACGCCTTCTATGCCTCGGTCGAAAAGCGCGACAATCCCGAACTTGCCGCCAAACCCGTCATCATCGGCGGTGGCCATCGCGGCGTGGTCTCGACCGCCTGTTACATCGCGCGCATTCGCGGTGTGCGCTCTGCGATGCCGATGTTTCAGGCGCTCAAACTCTGCCCCGACGCGGTGGTGATTCGCCCACGCCTGGCCGCCTATGTCGAAGCCTCCAAGGCGATCCGCGCCATGATGGACGAACTGACCCCCGATATCGAACCGCTCTCGCTTGACGAAGCCTTCATGGACCTGTCGGGCACCCGGCGCCTGCATGGGCACCCGCCCGCCGTCATGCTTGCCCGCCTGATCAAACGGATGAAGGACGAACTCGGCCTCACCGGGTCCATCGGTCTCAGCCACAACAAGTTCCTCGCCAAGATCGCGTCCGATCTCGACAAGCCGCGCGGCTTTTCGGTCATCGGGCGTGCTGAAACCGCTGACTTCCTGCATGATAAACCGGTCCGTTTGATCTGGGGCGTTGGCGCCGCGATGCAGGCTCAGCTTGACGCCGCCGGTATTCACCGGTTCTGCGATCTGTTGCGCTGGGACAAAACAGATCTGCACGCCCGTTTTGGCGCCATGGGCGACCGGCTCTGGCACCTCGCGCGCGGTCAGGATGCGCGCCGCGTCTCCTCTCATACGCCGATCAAATCCATTTCCAACGAGACGACCTTTTATGAGGACACCTCTGATATCGACCTGCTCGACGGCCATATCTGGCGGCTGGGCGAAAAAGTATCCGACCGGGCCAAGGCACGCGGCCTCGCGGGGCGTGTCGTTACGCTCAAACTCAAACGTGCCAATCATGCAATCCTCACACGTCGTATCTCCCTGCGTGACGCCACCCAACTGGCCGACACGATCTACCGCTCCGCCCGCGCGCTGCTCGACGCCGCCGAAAACCAAGGCCCCTACCGTTTGATCGGTGTCGGCATCTCCGATCTGATCCCCGAGGACCAGGCCGACCGTTCCGGCGATCTGCTCGACCCGCAGGCCACCAAACGTTCCGAAGCGGAACGCGCCACCGACGCAATCCGCGCCCGTTTCGGCGCCGATGCGATCGTCAAGGGCCGCTCGCTGCGCCGCTGAGGCCCGAGAGTACGCTCAATTAGCTAATTTTCCCCTAAGATCTGCCCCGTCCCCCCGGTGCACACAAAACAGCCATCCGGCAGCCGCAAGTCACCCCCCCGATTCGCCTCTCTGGCGGCTCGGTTAACCAGGCGGGCCGCAGGTATCACCGCCGCTTAACCCGGACAGCCGCTTTACGACCCTTTTCCTCGAAGAAATGCCCCCATCCCGCCGCCAATCACCCGCCACGACAGTGCAGACAATAGCCCCAACGCGCGGTGAGCGGGGGTCTGGCAGGGTGATCCTTTCACCCGCGCCAGACGGGGTTGGGCGGGCGGGCCCCCGAACCGCGCGTTTCTCGCGCAGCAAAGCCCACCAGACCGGCCGGGGGCATACGCCCTATTCCGCGGCCAGCTTCTCTTGGTGCGCAGCCCCGATGCTGGCAATCTCGGCCACAACGCGCCGCATCAATGTTCTGAACTCATTGAAGTTTTCGTTTGGCTTCACCAGGGCCTCGTTCATATAGAGCGCGCGATCAATCTCGATCTGAACCGCATGTTGACGGCGCGCGGGGCGGCCATAATGCTGCACGATATAGGCTCCGGCAAAGGGTGCATTTCGCACCACGGTCAACCCCGCCGAAGCAAATGCCGACTCGATCCGCTCGACGATTTCACTATCCGCGCTGGCGCCAAACCGGTCGCCGATGACAATCTCGGGCCGTTTGACCACACCGCGCGCGATCGCGTCCATCGCCTCGTGCGGCATCGAATGACAATCCACCAGAATCGCCTCGCCAAAAAGGGCGCGCGCCTCGTTAAGCTGTCGCCCCAGCATCTCGTGATATGGTCTCCAGTAGAGATCGATGCGCCGTTTCGCCTCTGCCATCGGCAACTTGCCACGATAGATCGCCCGCCCCCCCGCCACCACCCGCGGGATCACACCAAGACCCGATGCGATGCGCGGATTGTGCCCTTGCCGACTGGCCCCTTCGATAAGTGCGGGGTCCAACTCTTCGGCGCTGCGGTTGAGATCGACAAATGCCCGCGGCGCCCCCGCGCGCAAAAACGGAGCACCAAATTGCGGCGCGCAGTCAAACAGCCGATTGACAAACGCATCCTCCGAACTGCGGATGGACAGCTTGTCAAGTTCGGTCCGGCGCAGGAATGACCACGGATAATCGTCCCCCGAATGCGGCGAGGCGAACACCACGGATGTGCTCCGCGTTTCGGGGTGAATCAGATCATAGGCGACCTTGGGCATGGCATCTCCTTGACACATAGTCTAACCCGATTTTTTGCGCTGCCAAAAGCCCTTGATCCTTTCCCCGACTCCTTTTATAGACCCCAAAGACCGGCGCGGACTATCCCGCGCCCGGATTTTTTGGGAAACCGAAATTCGGGCAAAGATGCCAGACCGGACAAACATGGGTGATTAGCTCAGCGGTAGAGCACTTCGTTGACATCGAAGGGGTCACTGGTTCGATCCCAGTATCGCCCACCATGAATTCACCGTTCCACACGTCGTGTGGGGCACCCGCGAAACCATAGGCGCAGGCCCGCGCCGCGAAAATGAGGAGAGACCGATGAAGGTCAAGAATTCGCTTCGTTCGCTCAAGAACCGGCACCGCGATTGCCGTATCGTGCGCCGCAAAGGCCGCGTCTACGTCATCAACAAGACCCAGCCTCGTTTCAAAGCCCGCCAAGGCTGAAACGCGCGGCGCATATGCGCCAGGTTATTGAAAAGCCGCCCCTTTTTCGGGCGGCTTTTTCTATTTCGCGATGAGGTTCAGCTAGTAATAGGCTGAGAGCGATCCAGGCACGATCGCTCCCTTGCAACAGCTTTGAAAGGCGTATTCTTCCCCCCCTCAAGGGGCAGACAACACCCCCGGCTCAATCATAGCTGCGGGTGTCTTCGATCACTTTACCATCGTTGGGCAAGGCTCCCTTTGCCACGACTTCGATCTTGGCCTTGAGCTTGAGTACTTCGGCGACCGTCTTGGCATAGACTGCACTATCACCGCCATCAGCTTCGATTTGCACGGTCATGGTGTCTACTTCACCATCTCGCCCGGCAATGACCCGGGCTTTTGCAATCTCGTCATGCCGGGCGACAAGTGTTGCCACTTGCTCAGGGCGCACAAACATACCCTTGATTTTGGTGGTCTGATCGGCCCGGCCCATCCAACCCTTGATCCGAATGTTGCTGCGCCCACAAGGGCTTTCCCCCACCATCATGGCGCTCAGATCACCGGTGGCAAAACGGACCAGCGGGTAATCGGGGTTGAGCGAGGTCACAACCACCTCGCCCACATCGCCGGTTTTGACAGGGTCACCGGTGCCGGGGGTCACGATTTCAACGATCACACCCTCATCTACGATCATCCCCTCCATCGCCTCGGTTTCATAGGCAATCGACCCCAGATCGGCGGTGCCATAACCCTGCAAGCAAGGGATACCGCGCTCAGCGTATTCCTGGCGAAGCGACGGGAACAGCGCGCCTCCACCCACAACCGCCTTTGAGATTTTCAACGCCAAGCCCATCTCGTCTGCCTTGTCGAGAATGATCTTGAGGTAATCCGGCGTGCCCGCGTAAGCGGTTACACCGACGTCATGCGCGGCTTGTGCCTGCAGTTCGGTCTGCCCGGTTCCCGCAGGCAGTACGGCACAGCCAATCGCCCTTGCTCCGGCTTCAAACATCATGCCCGCAGGCGTGAGATGGTAAGAGAAGCAATTCTGAACGATATCATCCTGACGGATGCCCGCCGCATACATCGCCCGCCCCATGCGCCACCAATCACGGCCGGTCCCGCCCGGCTCATAAATCGGGCCCGGGCTCTGGAAATAATGCGTCACATTGCTCACCGGAAGACCGCCAAAAGGCGATTCGGCTTTCTGCCGCGCGCTCAGTTCAGCCTTGCGCAATACTGGCAGTTTAGAAAGCTCAGCAAGATCACTTACCGGGCCGAACCCGTTTTTTTTCAGCTGCACGTTCAGCAACGATAGCTGGTCGGCGGCCCGCGCATCTGCGGTACGGGTCTCCAGTTCATCGAAATACTGGCTCATCAGACGGACCTTCCCTTCATTGCATGCGACAGTATGCAGTATGTTCTACCGCTACGTCATCTTCTATCAGAGCATGAACCGCCCCTCGCCCAAGGACGTTGCCATGCCCTCTGAGTTCGATAGCCGGATCACCTTTCACGATGACCTCCAAATCATGGAGGTCGACTTCTCGGGTTTGGCGTTCCTCGACTCGGTCAGGGTCAACGCGTGCTATGACCTGCTCGAAGAACGCATCACCAAGACCGGCGAAAGCCAGTGGTTCTTTTTGGTCAATTATTCCAACTGCCACATCGACAGCTCGGCCTGGGTGGCGTTTTCGCGCCGGGGCAAAGCGCTCAACCAAGCGCATTCGATGGGGTCTGTTCGCTTTGACGCCTCTGACATCACCCGCGCCCAGATCGAGCGCGACGCCGAAACCGAGCGCTTCGACCCCAACCTTTTCGTTGACCGCGACAGCGCCATCAGCCGTATATCTGAGCTGACCTCGACCCGTCGCACCCGCATCGAGCACGATCCAACCTACGTTGAAGCCGATTTCGTCCGCCGGATCAGCTTTGATCCCGAGGGACCGACTATGGAGGTCGATTTCTCGCATTTCGCCTTCCATCACGCCCGCGACGTCGATGATTTCTACGATCATATCGAAGAGCGCATCAAAGCCAGCGATCGTAAGTGGTTCTTCCTCGTCAACATGGAAGGCTGCCAGATCTTTCCCGCCGCCTGGGTGCGCTATGCTTATCGCGGCAAGCGGCTCAACATCGCGGCTTCGCTCGGTTCGGTGCGTTTCGCCCCGAATTCCGAAACCGAAGAAGACATCCGTATGCGCGCCGAAAGCCAGGGGTTTCGCCCTAACCTGCGCAATTCTCGCAACGAGGCCCTCGAACGCATTGCCGAGTTGAAAGCAGAGCTGATCGCCAAATTGGCATAAGCCAGCCTTCAACATTCCGACGGCGAAAAACGGCTCGGTCTGTGGGGATACGGCAGTGCGTGACATTAGCTGAGCCAGCGTTTCCTGCGGCGATAGGAGCGCACGTCGCGAAAGCTCTTGCGGCCCTCATCGGCCATTCCAAGGTAGAATTCCTTAACATCCGGGTTTTCGCGCAGTTCCTTCGCTGGGCCATCCATCACCACACGGCCATTCTCTAGGATATAGCCATAGTGAGCAAAGCGCAGGGCTACGTTGGTGTTCTGTTCCGCCAGCAGGAAGGTGTTGCCTTCCTTTTCGTTCAGGTCTTTCACGATTCCGAAAATTTCTTCCACCAACTGCGGCGCCAAGCCCATCGATGGCTCATCAAGCAGGATTGTCTCAGGCTGGCTCATCAAGGCACGCCCGATCGCCACCATCTGCTGCTCGCCCCCCGAGGTATAGCCCGCCTGGCTCTTTCGACGCTCCTTGAGGCGCGGAAAATATGCGTAAACTTTCTCAAGATCGGCGGCGACAGCACCGCTGCCGTCCGAGCGCGTATAGGCACCCGTCAACAGGTTTTCTTCGACGGTCAGGTGCTCAAAACAGTGACGGCCTTCCATCACCTGGATAACGCCGCGTTTCACCAATTCGGCCGGGTCAAGATCCTGCACCCGTTCACCACGATAGCTGATCTGACCCTTGGTCACTTCGCCACGTTCTGAATGCAGCAGGTTCGAAATGGCTTTCAGGGTGGTCGTCTTACCAGCACCATTCCCACCCAGAAGCGCGGTAATCCCGCCCTTGGGTACTTTCAGACTAACGCCCTTCAACACAAGGATGACGTGATTGTAGATCACCTCGATATTGTTGACCTCTAGCAAGGTCTCCTGAGCGGTTTCACCGGCGTCCAGCATGGGTTCGATCCACTTGTCTGAGCAAAATTTCGTTGGGGTGTCCCGGCCACTCGTCTCCAAGCGGCCGGAACAGTTCGTTGCAGATTACTTACACTGCGACTCGATGTTGTTTTCCTTGGCAAAGGCTTCTGAATCTTCCTTCACCAACGCATTGATCACGTCACGATCTGTCGGTTTAAAGTCCGAAACCATCGACCATTTCTTGTTTGTCGCATCCCACTGTGCCACGCCCACGAGGCCAGAACCGCCGTGGTTTTCGCACGAGACTTGGAAGCTCGGACCGAAATTTGGCATGCCAAGACCAGCCATACGTTCTTCGGTGATGTTCAGGCTCTCCATTGCATCACGCACATCGCCCGGCGTCACATCGGCATTACCGGTCGCCGCCTGCGCATCCTTGATCGCTTCGGCTGCAAGCATTGCTGCATAAAAACCGCGGTTATAGATCACGCTACCGATCTGATCACCGTTGCCAGCCGCTTTGCCCTTGTCGGAAACATACGTCTTGATGTCGTCGAAAACCGGGAAGTCGTCACCAACAGCGTGGAACGTGAGGGCTTTGTATCCATTGGCACCATCACCGGCGGGCAGAACGTCATGTTCACCACCTGACCACCAGATGCCGATGAAGTTTTCCATCGGAAAGCGGATATTGGCGGCTTCCTGAATGGCAACTTGGTTCATCACGCCCCAGCCGTACATGATCACGAAATCAGGACGTTCGCGGCGGATTTGAAGCCACTGCGATTTCTGTTCCTGACCGGGGTGATCCACCGGCAGCAAGGTCAGCTCGTAACCATGCTTCTTGGACAGTTCTTCCAACGTCCGGATCGGCTCTTTGCCGAACGCAGAGTTGTGATACACCAGTGCAAGCTTCTTACCCTTGAGATCCCCACCGTTGGTTTCCAGCAGGTAGTTGACCGCACCCGAAGCACCATCCCAATAGTTGGCCGGATAGTTGAAAGTGTGGCTGAATACATCGCCGTTTGCGGCCGATGTACGGCCATAGCCCATGGTGTGCATCGGGATGTCATCGGCGGTGGTTTTGGGGATCAGCTGATAGGTAATCCCAGTCGACAGCGGTTGATAGATCAGCGCGCCCTCACCTTTGGTCGCCTCATAGCATTCCACACCTTTTTCGGTGTTATAGCCGGTTTCGCATTCGATCATTTTGACCGGAACGCCGCCGATGCCGCCGTCACGTTCGTTCAGCAGCGTGAAATAGTCAGCATAACCATCCGCAAACGGAACACCGCCAGCGGCGTAAGGTCCGGTGCGATAGCTCAGCGACGGAATTACAAGATCCGCCAATGCCGGGCCTGCCGCCATTACGGCGCTCAGTGCCAGAGTTGCTAGTTTCATCTTCATCGGGTTTTTCCTCCCATGGTTTTTCCGATGTGGTCCGGGTTATCCCCGAATTTCAAAACGATCATGCCCGCGCCCTAGTGCGGGAATGGCCATAATCTCAGTTTTTCCTTCGCCACGCGCCAGAGTTGTGCAAGCCCATGCGGCTCGGCGACCAGGAATATGATGATCAGCGCGCCAACGATCAGGAATTCCAGATGCGCCGCAATATCAGTGGGCCAACCCAGCCCACCAACCAATGTGTTTTTCAAAAGAACGGGCAGCAACACAAGGAAGGCTGCGCCAGCGAACGATCCAAAGATCGACCCAAGCCCGCCGATGATCACCATAAAGAGGACCAGGAAAGACTTGTTGATACCAAAGGCCTCGCCAACTTCCACAGCCCCCAGATAGACGCTGAAGAACAGCGCGCCCGAAATGCCGATAAAGAACGACGACACTGCAAAAGCGCTCAGCTTGGCTTTGAGCGGGTCGACTCCGATGATTTCGGCAGCGATATCCATATCACGGATCGCCATCCATTTCCGCCCCACGCTTCCGCGTGTCAGGTTGCGTGCGATCAGAGCAACCAAAGTCAAAAACACCAGGCAGAACAGATAGGCCACCCAGGCTTTGGTTGATGGTCCGGTCACCAGCAAACCGAAAACACTGCGTTCGGGTGCGTTGATCTGGCCGGATGCGGAATAATTATAGGCCCATTCCCACTTGTTTAAGAGCCAGACAAGGAAGAACTGCGCCGCCAACGTCGCCACAGCCAGATAGAACCCTTTGATCCTCAACGAGGGCAGGCCGAACAGAACCCCGACAAGCGCCGTCACGAACCCGGCCAGCAGCACCGAGAAGAAAATGTTGATCGGCGGCAACGCATATTGCACCATCTCGCCCTCAGCGCCGGTGGGCAACCAGATGTCGAGCCCGGTCATGAACTTGTAGCAGGAATAGGCCCCCACCGCCATGAAACCGCCGGTTCCAAGGCTCACCTGCCCGCAATACCCGGTAAGGATATTCAACCCGATCGCCGCAATGGCATAGATCAGGAAGGGCAGGAAGATCGCGTTGACCCAATAGTCATTGATCACGAAGGGAATGATCGCAAACCCCAGCAGCAAAACCAGGTAATAACGATACCTGTCGAACTTGATCGGGAAGGTCTGGTTGTCGTCGACATAAGTCGTTTTGTAGTCGCCCGCTTCACGATAAAACATCAGGCCCGCTCCCCATTCTCATTCAATTCCAGATGCGATTTGTCAGCCCGTCTGGCCGGTTTCGCATACCCTGTGTTTTCCGTGTAGCGCACCAGCCGGAAATAGGCCCACATACCCAGTGCACCGCCCAACGCGGCAAGGATCGCTGCGGTGACCATCTGACCGGGCTGGTGCGCATCCGTCGTCAATGCGAGATACCCAAAGGCCCAGAAACCACCCCACGCAACCACGTTCAGTATAGCAATCAGTTTCGGCATCCTTGCTACACCCTCTCGATGATCTTTTCGCCAAACAGCCCCTGTGGCCGGAAGACGAGGAAGAGAAGCGCCAGCACATAGGCAAACCAGTTTTCAGTCGCACCGCCCACCAATGGGCCGATCCAGAACTCGAACAACTTTTCGCCAACACCGATGATCAGCCCACCCACGATCGCGCCGGGGATCGAAGTGAACCCGCCCAGCATCAGCACCGGCAACGCCTTCAATGCGATCAGCGACAGCGAGAATTGAACACCCGATTTGGTGCCCCACATGATGCCCGCAACCAGCGCAACAAACCCGGCAAGCGACCAGACCAAAATCCAGATGAAGTTGAGGTTAATACCCACAGACAACGCCGCCTGATGGTCATCGGCCACAGCCCGCATGGCGCGCCCCTGCTTGGTATATTGCGAGAAAAGAACGAGCGCGATAACCAGCAGCACAGCAATCACTGTCGCAAACATATCAAGATTGTCGATATACATCCCGAAAAAGCGTTCGCCCTCTGCGGCCCACCCAATGGTCAGGTCTTCAACAAAGAACGACCCGCCCTGCGGCAATCCGACATCCAGCTTCTTGATGTCCGACCCCCACATGAGATCGCCGAAACCTTCCATGAAATAGGCAAGCCCGATGGTTGCCATGAACAGGATGATGGGCTCCTGCCCGACGAGGTGACGAAAGATAAATCGCTGCACGAACCAGGCAAAAACCACCATGACACCAATTGTCAGAATGATCGCCACCAAAGCCGGCAGATGCCAGCCGAAATGGTGAATATCCGTGCCGAAAATCGCATTGATCAGGTGACTGAAAGGCACCTGTCCTTCCATGATTCCGACCAGAGTGAGCGCCGCGAACAGCGCCATGACCCCTTGGGCATAGTTGAAAATGCCCGACGCCTTGTAGATAAGCACGAAACCAAGGGCGACCAGCGCATAGAGAACCCCGGCCATGAGGCCGTTGGTCATCACTTCAAGCGCATTCAGAAAAGCTGCTGACATCTCGCGTATTCCCCTTAATCGTGCGCCACGCCGAGATAGGCGTCGATCACATCTTGATTGTTGCGCACTTCGTCGGGCGTGCCGTCCCCGATCTTCTTGCCATAATCCATCACGACCACCCGGTCGGAGAGGTCCATCACCACGCCCATGTCGTGCTCAATCAGCGCGATGGTCGTGCCAAATTCGTCATTCACGTCGAGGATAAAGCGGCTCATGTCCTCTTTTTCTTCCACGTTCATGCCCGCCATCGGCTCATCCAACAGCAACAGGCTGGGTTGCACCGCCAACGCACGCGCCAACTCGACCCGTTTCTTCAAGCCATAAGGCAGCCGCGAAACCGGCGTTTTGCGGATATGCTGAATTTCGAGAAAGTCGATAACCTTTTCCGCCACTTCGCGGTTGGCCACTTCTTCGGCCTCGGCCTTGCCCTTCCAGATCGCCTGCGCCAGCAGCCCAGTCTTCATATGGTTAAGCCGCCCGGTCATCACGTTGTCGAGAACCGTCATGCCCTCAAACAGCGCGATGTTCTGGAACGTGCGGGCAATTCCCAGCTGCGCCACCTCATAAGGCCGCATCGGCGGTCGCTTTACGCCCTTGTAGAAAACCTCGCCCTCCTGCGGTACATAAAAGCCCGAGATCACGTTCAGCATCGAGGATTTACCGGCGCCGTTCGGCCCGATGATCGCCCTGATCTCGCCTTCGCGGATATCAAAGCTGATATCGGTGATCGCCTTTACCCCGCCAAAGCGCAGAGTGATGTTCTTCATCTCCATCAACACGCCACCGATCTGGCGACCGTCCGCGGTGATGTATCCGTCGCTGCTCGTATCGTTCATTCTGCTGCCACTTTCTGCGGTGTCACGGGCTGAACCTTGGCGTCGCGGATTTCCAGCGTCGCGCTGATCGATCCCTTGCGCCCGTCTTCATAGGTCACTTCGGTCGTTGTCGATATCCGCTCTGACCCGTCGTAAAGCGCATCGACCAGGTCCTTGAATTTGTCCGCCACGATGGCCCGACGCACCTTGCGGGTGCGGGTCATCTCGCCGTCATCGGCATCCAACTCCTTGTGCAGGATCAGGAAACGGTGGATCTGACAGCCCGACAACATCGGGTCGTCGGCGATAGATGTGTTCACCGCCTCGACATGTGCCTGAATGGTGTCCATTACCTTCGGATGGCCGGCCAGCTCCTGATACGACGCATAGCCGATATTATTACGCTCGGCCCAGTTGCCCACGGCACTGAGGTCGATGTTGATGAACGCCACGCAGCGGTCCCTGCCATTACCAAACAGAACCGCCTCAAGGATATCGGGATAGAATTTCAGCTTGTTCTCGACATATTTCGGCGCAAACAGGGTGCCATCGGCCATCTGGCCCACATCCTTGGCCCGGTCGATAATCCGCAGATGACCTGACTCGGGCTCGAAATATCCCGCGTCACCGGTGGCGACCCAACCCTCGGCATCCTTGGTCGACGCGGTGCTTTCCGGGTTCTTGTAATACTCCACGAAAGTGCCCGGCGAACGATAGAAAATCTCGCCGTTCTCCTCGATTTTGATTTCGACCTCGGGTGCCGGAACACCAACAGTATCGGCCCGGACCTCACCATCGGGCTGCACGGTGATGAACACCGTCGCTTCTGTTTGCCCATAAAGCTGTTTCAGGTTGATCCCGAGCGAGCGGTAGAACTCAAAAATCTCCGGCCCGATCGCCTCGCCCGCCGTATAACCCACGCGCACGCGGCTAAGACCCAGCGTGTTTTTCAACGGGCCATAGATCAATACATCGCCGGTGCGATATTTGAAATAGCTGCGCAGCGGCTCGGGATAGAGCTTGAGACCCAGAGGATCACTGGCCTTGAAATGGTCACGCACATTCGCACCATGGCGCATTCGGGCAAAGAACAGCCGGATCATGTTTTCCACGATCGTCTCGGCGGCGAAACCGACACCCATCATGAACTTCCACGCCGTCTTGATCCGGCGTTTAAGGTCAGGCTTTTGCAGGCGCCGCTTGGGCATCCCGTATTTTTCGCCCGTGCCCTTGGCGAATTCCATGAAATGATGGAACAGCGCGTATTTCAGAACGCCGCTATCTTCCATACGGATCATCACGTTGGTCAACTGGGTTTCAAAAAACCGCGGCGGGGCAAAATAATAGGTTGGCCCGATCTCGCGCAAATCGGTCATCATCGTATCGGCGGATTCGGGGCAATTCGTACAGAAGCCGGTCCAATAGGCCTGTCCCACCGAAAAGATGAAATCGCCGACCCAAGCCATCGGCAGATAAGCAAGAATTTCCTCACCCGGCCCCAGATTGTCGAACTCGCTGGCGTTCTTGGCGCTCTGGATGATGTTGCGGTTCGACAGAACCACGCCCTTGGGCTTACCCGTCGTGCCGCTTGTATAAAGCATCACACATTGGTGGTCATAGGTCAGCTTTTCGCGCCGTTCCTTCAGTTCCTCGATCAATTCATAATAGGCCGCGCGGCCCTGATCCTGGATGTCGGTGAACCGATGCAATGCGCGATGGTCGTATTTCCGCAAGCCGCGCGGATCGATATAGATCATATGCTCGAATTGGTGCAGCTGATCCTGAATTTCGATGATCTTGTCGACCTGCTCCTGGTCTTCCACGATGGCATAACGCGCGCCGCAATGCTCCAACACATAGGACATTTCGTCAGCGGCACTATCATTATAGAGCGGCACGGGAACCGCACCCACGCTCTGCGCCGCAACCATCGACCAATAGAAATGCGGGCGATTGCGACCGATGATGGCAATGAAATCGCCCTCATTTACACCGAGATTGATCAGACCGAGCGCAAGGGCTTCAATTTCCTTCTCGGTTTCGGCCCAAGTCCAGCTTTGCCAAATACCGAATTCCTTCTCGCGATAGGCGGCTTTTGAGCCGAATTCCTTCGCGTTGCGCTGCAAAAGCGCCGGAATGGACGCAAGCCCACCGGTCGCCTGAGACGGTTCTATCAAATCCAGTCCTCCCTTTGCCTGCTCCACCACAGGTCAAACCCACACGCCGCGGATGATTCTCCCACGGTACAGCGTGCGGATTTCAAGCTGACCGTCAACTTTTGCCTCAAGTTTGCGGGAATCTAACGAATTGTAACAAGTGACGCGCCGATAGAAATCTCGCGCAATATCCTGCCCCCTCTTCCCCCGATGCCCCGCGAGATGCTACCTCCCCCGCAAGGAGATCCGATGCCAACCACACGTGCCGAAACCAACACCATGACAACGGCCGGGCTGAACCTCATTCAGCAGGCAATCTCGATCTATGACAGCGATCTGCGGCTCGTCACCTCAAACCAACGTTTTGAGGATATGTTCGATTTGCCGCAAACGCTCGTCACCCCCGGCGCCTCCTTTGAAGAGACCATCCGCTATCTTACAACGCGGGGTGAATATGGACCTGTCGATGATATTGAAGCAGCCGTGCGAGACCGAGTCGATCTCGCGCGTGCCTTCGAGCCGCACTATATCGAACGCGAAATGGCCAATGGCCGCTGGATCTCCGTCGAAGGTTCACCCCTTCCCGAGGGGGGGTGGGTTGCCGTTTATACCGATATTACTGCCACCAAACGCGCCGAACAACTCCTGCGCGCCCGCTCCGAGGAGCTTTCGGAGAAGCTGCTTTCTCACGCCGAGGAGCTTTCCGCCACCAACCGTCAGCTTGCCGCCACCGTCACCGCTCTGGAAGAAGCCAAACGTCAGCTGACAGCGGCCGAAGCGCGCACTCGGCTGACTGCGGAAATGATGCCCGCCCATATCGCCCATATCAATCGCGATAATCATTACACCTACTCCAACCACCGCCTCAGTCTGGTGATGCCCGGCTCGCGGGCCGACCCGGTAGGGCTGCACGCGGCCGATGTTCACGGCACGGCGACCTTCGCGCTGATTGCCCCCTATCTCAACCGGGCCTATGCTGGCGAGCCTTCGGTGTTCGAATTCAATCATGAGCCGTCTTCGCACCGCATCCGCGTCGCCCTAACGCCGGATCAGACCACCGGCGGGGTCTATATCTTGTCGATGGACATCACCGAAGAAACTCAA